>JACQED010000021.1 GCA_016200785.1 Chloroflexota bacterium | reverse complement strand
TTCGCCCAGTTCGCGCTGGCCGTTACCGGCCACGCCGGCCACGCCGACGATCTCGCCCTGGCGCACTTCGAGCGAAAGACCGCGAAGCGCGGGCAGGCGGCGATCGTCGTCGGCACGCACGTCCACCATTCGCAGGATCGGTCCCCCCGGCTTCGCCCCGTCTCCGCGCGACACGCCGAACGTTTCGCGGCCGACCATCAGACGGGCGAGACTCGCCTGTGTCGCCTCGCGCGTCGCGACCAAACCGACCACCCGGCCATCGCGCAGAACCGTCACGCGATCGCTCACCGCCAACACCTCGTCGAGTTTGTGGCTGATGAAGACGACCGACAGCCCATCGGCGACGAGGCGGCGGATGGCCTCGAACAACGCTTCGGCCTCCTGCGGCGTGAGAACCGCCGTCGGCTCGTCGAGGATCAGAACCCGGACTTCGCGGTGGAGCGCCTTGAGAATCTCGGCGCGCTGTTGTTCGCCGACCGAGAGATGGCGGACTTGCGCCTGTGGATCGACGGCGAGGCCGAAGCGCTTCGCGGTAACGGACACGGACTCGCCAGCGGCGCGCGCATCGAAACGAACGCCGGGGGTGTAGCCCAGCGCGATGTTTTCTGCGACAGTGAAGGTGGGGACGAGCGAGAAGTGCTGGCTGACGAAGCCGACGCCGAGGGCCAGCGCGTCGGCGGGAGAGCGGAGATGGGCGGCGTAGAGACGCGACATGTCGCGCCGGTACACGCGAATCTCGCCGGCATCGGGCAAGTAGAGGCCGTAGAGGATTTTCATCAGCGTGGATTTGCCGGCGCCGTTCTCGCCCAGCAGGGCGTGCACCTCGCCGCCGACCAGATCAAAATCCACACCGGCGTTGGCCGTCACTGCGCCGAAGCGCTTGACGATTCCGCGCATTTCAACGACGTTCATGTTCGACCTTGAATGCCCTTCCAATTCATTCACCGATGGCCGGCCGCGAGAGAATTCTTCTTCACCGCAGAGAGCGCCGAGAACGCAGAGACCAACGGAGAAAACTCAGCGCTCTCCGCGAACTCTGCGGTTAAGCCTTTTCAGCGCAGGCACGAACAGAAAAGAACACGGACATTTTTCCGCACTGCTAGAGGAAATCCGTCCGTGTTCCGTTCCGTCCGTGAGTCAACGGATGGTTCTACTGAGTCGGCGCGTTCTCGTTGATGTCAACACGGAAGAGGCCGGCTTCGATCGCGGCTTCTTTGTCCTGAACCAGTTTCACCAAGTCGGCGGGGAGTTTCGCGTCCCAGCCGTGCCAGTCGGCCAGCGACGCGCCGCCCTTGCCGTACATCGAGAAGTCCTTCAGGTCTTGCGCGGTGTAGGTTCCGCCGGCTACCTGGGCGATGACGTACTGCACGGTCGGCCCCATGTTCCACACCGGGCCGGTGATGACGGTGTCGGGCGCGAGGCTGTTCTGATCGCTCATGTTGCCGAAGGCCACGAGCTTCTTTTCTTGCGCGGCCTCGATCACGCCGAAGCGCTCGGCGTAGAGCACGTCGGCCCCGGCGGCGATCTGGGCCAACGCGGCCTCTTTGGCGGTGGGCGGGTCAAACCACGAGTTGATGAAGGTCACTTTCACCTTCACTTTCGGGTTAACCTCTTTTGCGCCCTGAGTGAAGGCGTTGACCAGCCGATTCACTTCCGGCACCGGCATGGCGGCGACGACGCCGACCACGTTGGTCTTCGTCAACTTGCCGGCGATCAGGCCGGTGAGGTAGGCTGGTTCGTGAATCCAGTTATCAAACACCGACACGTTAGGCTCGGCCGGCCCGGAGCCTGAGCCGAAGACGAAGGCGATCTTGGGGAACTCGGCCGCCACTTTGCGCACGGCCTCTTCGTTGCCGAAGGCGTCGCCGAAGATAGCGTCCGGCTTGTCCTTCTCGGCCGTCTCGCGCAGGACTTTCTCCATGTCGCCGGCGTAGCCGATGTTGTCCTGCCACTTGTAGTCGATCTGGCCTTTGTTCTGGGCCTCCAACAGCGCGGCGTGGATCACGCCGTCCCACGGCTCCTCAATGGGGGTAGCGAACGCGCCAAAGACCTTGAGTTTCACCGGGCCGGCGGCCGGCTCGGGCGTGGCCGTGACCACAACCTGAACCGGGACTTCAACCGTGGACTTCTGCTCGACCACGACGGTTTCTTTGACAGTCACCGTTTGGGGCGTGGGAGCCGGGCCGCAGGCGGCGAGCACGAGGGCCGCCGTCAATAGCGCGGCAAAGAGAATACGATAGGTGGCTTTCATGTTTCTCCTCCAGAAAAGGGAACTGAGAGAACTGATGGAACGGAAGGCGCTTGAACTGGCGAGACTTTATCGCTTGGCCGACCACCTCCTTCAAATCGTGACGTGTGACGAGTGGCGGGTGACGAGTGACGCGGCTTGGCCTCGTCGTCACACGACACACGTCACCCGACACTTCTTATTCTCCAATATCCTCCGCCCACAACTCCGGGTGCTCGCGGGTGAACTTCGCCAGCATGTCAATGCACTCCTGTGAATGCAAGTCAATCACCTTGACGCCGTTCTCCTTCAACCACTCGATGCCGCCTTGAAAGTTGACCGACTCGCCGACGACGACTGCGCCGATATTGAATTGGCGCACGAGTCCACTGCAATACCAGCACGGCGCGAGGGTGGTGACCATGATCTTGTCTTTGTATCCGCGCTGGCGGCCGGCGTTGCGAAAGGCGTCGGTCTCGCCGTGCACCGAGGGATCGCCCTGTTGGACGCGCCGATTGTGGCCGCGGCCGAGGACTTTGCCCGCGCCGTCGCACAGCGCCGCGCCGATGGGGATACCGCCTTCGGCCAAGCCGATCTTCGCCTCTTCGATGGCGACGGCCAGGAGTTGGTTGTAGTCAATCATGTGTGTCCTCCGGGGGGAACTACAACGGATTTCAGAAAACGTAACCGTTCAGTCCGCCGCCAGACCTTTACCACGAAGGCACAAAGACACGAAGGACACAAAGAAAGCGTCGTGACGCGCACAGCGCAGTGGTGTCTTGGTGTCGCCTGCCCCCGTGTTGTTGCGGGGGTGGTGGTTAGAAAGGGCCGCGTGACCTGAACGCTTACCAGAAAACAACGGAGCTTGTCCGTCATCCGTTGATTTCTCCAATCCGATGTTGTATTGAAGCACAACAGATTGCAAAATGCAAACGATGTCAATACCGTTACGGAGGTGACGTTACTCACCAGCCGCCAGCCGCGCCAGGGCCTCGAACATCTCGGGCACGCCGTCGCCCGTGGCCGCGCTCGTCCCGACGTGGGGCGCGCCGAGGTCGGCGGCGAACCGGCCTGCCAGGTCTTGCGGCTGAACGCGCGGCAAATCCAACTTGTTGCCGACGACGACAAACCTGGCCCCCTTTGCCGCTTTGGCGATCTCCTCTCGCCACCGCGCAAGGTGCGCGAATGATTCCGTGTTCGTCACGTCGAACACCAGCGCCACCGCCCGACTGCCGCGATAGAAGCCCGCCCGGAAGGATTGGAATCGCTCTTGCCCGGCCACGTCCCAGATCGAGAGTTTCACCGCCCGGCCCGGCAGTGCCACGACTTTCGTCTGAAAATCCACGCCGATGGTCATCACGCGGCTCGACTCGAATTTTCCCTCGCAGTAGCGGCGAACGAGCGACGTCTTGCCCACATTGCCGTCGCCGGCGATCACAACCTTGAGGGTGTATTCGTGAGGGAAGATCAGTCCGGTCGGATCGACCGGCGGCGAGGCGAGCCGATGTCGGTTGGCTGACTCGAAGACGCGGTGAATGTGTTCCAGCGCTTCCATTTGTTTCGGCGCAACCTCGACGGTAAACAGCGCCATGAGCGTGGTGTGCTGGCCGGGCACGAAGCACAGCCAGCGCCCGCCTTCGATCGCCGTCGAGCGCATGCCCGCGCCGAAGATTTCCGCCGTCGCCGCGCGATAACTGGAGAGCATGGGCACGAGCAGGGCCGAGTCGATCTGGAAACTGCCGAGGGTAGCCAGCGGCATACCGGACTCGTTCTCGTAAACGGCGTAACCCTCGGCGCGCGCGAGATTCCGCTTGCGAATCATGACGCTCTGCCCTTCGGTGACGGCGCTTTGCCAGTCGCCCTGCCCGGCTTCGATCATTTGCTCGATGGTGCGAATCTCGCGCTGATAGTGAGAATACAACTCTTGAAACTGGGCGCGGTTGATCGTCCCGGCGGCGAAATCCTCTGCCAGTTTGGCGATCTTCGCCTGCACGCGGGCAAGATACTCTTTAGCTTTGGGTTTGGCGGATTCGGGTTCGGGCGAAGTCCCGCCACCCAGCCATCGGCGCAGTAGTCCGGTCATATTGATCTCCGCGCTGTGATTGTAGGGCAAAGTGGGCAGGGACGCAATGAGAGAAAATCACCTCCAGTTCACAACCAGTTCTGCCCGATCCTTCACCGCCATTTCAATCCGCCACGCATCGCCGTCCCTCTGCGCCGTCGTCGCCACCCCATCCACTCGTGTGGTGACTTCATTGCCCGGCAGTGTGAGCCAGATTGCGCCCTCTGCCGTGCGGCCCAACTCGACGACCATTCGTAATTCGCCCCTCGCAACTCGCAATTCTTTGATCTCCGCGCCTTGAGTGAAATGGAACGTCGAGCCGAGGAGCTGCGGCCCCTCGGTCACCGCCCGCACTGCCAGCAATCGAACGCCGTGTGGCGGGACATTCGCGAACGTCAGCCGACCATCGCTTGCGGTGAAACGGCGTCGATTCCAAAAATCTGAAACGTGGTAGGGCCGAGAGGGGTCGAGGCCGGCCACGGCGAGGTCGAGAGTGCGATCGGTTGACACATCATTCCAGTTGAAGAGGCCCACCACCGTCCACTCGCCGACCGGGCCGCTGAGCGGCAGGGCCAGCAGTTCGGGCATCGTCCGATCCATCCAATCCACGGCGAAGGCCGACTCGCCGATAACCGGAAACAACGACTCCGCGATCGCTCTGCGTTCGGGCGTGAGAGTCTCCATATCCTCCGAGACGAACAGCAAACCGCCGGAAAGGGCAATCGCCGACGCGAGGCTGAGGGTCTCGTCCAGCGTGAGGTCGGTCGTGTCGCGCACCAGCAGACAATCGGGATCGTTCAACCACCAACGGCCATGCAGAGGCAAGCGGGCGAGGGTGTTGCGGATCGCATTGCGCGCCGAGGGCATGCCCGGCTCGCGGGAGAAGAAGCGCTTGATGTTACGAAACCGCGGCGTCCACGTCGAGTCCACGTCTGGGCCGATGCGCATGGCGTCGAAAATGCCGACGCCCGATCCGAGTGGACAGCCACAGCCGAGCAAAAACGTGTCACCGCCGGCGGCGTCGCGGATCAGTTCGAGGGCGCGGCGAAGGGATTGCGCGCGGGTCTGCGTCGGGTCGTGCCGCTGGCCCGGAAGCGCCGCCGCGTACAGAAAGTCGAGTTTCAGATAGGGGTAGCCCCATTCGTGAACCGCCGACTCGATCAAGCCGTGAACGTGCTCCTGCGCGCCGGGGTGTGTCATATCGAGGGCGTACGACGGTTTGAGCCAGTGCCAGCCCGCGCTCACCGGCAGGCCGAGTTCGTTCCTCAGTATCCACTTCGGCTCCTCGCGCAGAAGTTCCGCGCCGCGTTCGAGGATGAATGGCGCGAGCCACAGCCCCGGCGTGAAACCGGCCAGCGAGATCTCCTCGCTCAGCCAGCCGAGGCCGTGAACGAATTTCTCGTTTGTGTCGAACCAGTCGCCGGTCGCCCACTGGTAGCCGTCGTCGAGTTGCGCGACCGCGAGGGGCAATCGCTCGCGCGCTTCGCGCAGAGCCGCGATGTTGCCGAGCATGTGCGACTCGCTGACGGTCTTGTAGTAGTGATACCACGAGCACCAACCGACGGGCGTTTCAAAACCGAGTTCGGCTTCGTGCTCGCGGGCGACGGCTTCGGCGTATTCGCGCAGAGGATCGGGATCGTCGAGAGAGGCAAATTGAAAATAGGCCCACTCGGTCGCAAGTTCGCCGCCGGGCGCGACCGGCACGCCATCGCACTGGACGCGGACGCGCAGTGACGGCGAGAGGCGGTCACAGGCAACGTCCACCGATCCGAACTGCCGCGCCTGCGAGATGAAGCCGGCGACGATGGCGTGGCCATGCTCGCGGTCGGCCAGCACGCCGAACATGTCCGCGTGCGGAACTGCCGCTCGTTCGCGCGCAGTGTGCCGCTGAAACTCCAACTCTGCCAGCCGTTGACGAAGAAGGCGAGATCGCCCGGAAGTGAATGCAGGCGCAATGCGCTCCGGCTGGTCACGCTTTTCGGCGCCGACATGAAGCCGCGCAGAAACTCTATCGCGGGATGGGCTTGCCTCGCGCGTTCGCCGGGATGCGCCGGGCCGGGGAGGGGGAGGTCAACGTAGTTCGCGTGGATCGGCGTCTTGCCTGAATTGCGGACGATGACTCGGAGAAGTGCGAAGGGGTGGTCGTCCGGCATTGCCGCTTCGAGCGACAGTCTCAATCCGGCGACGGCCGAGTTGTAATCAACGCGCAGTGTTTGCAGCAAGCCGTGCGCGCTCTCGGCGGTGGATTGAGTCACGCGGCTATTCGGCATGTCGCCTTCCCAGTAGATCGGCCCGCCCTCCGCGCGCAGCAGCGCGCCGCATCTCGCCTCTTCGATAAACGGCGTCTCGGCTGTCGTGGGATGCAGTGTCCAGCGGCCTGAGGGTGGATCGATTGAGAAGGTGAGGTGAGAGGTGGAGAGGGAGGGAGGCATGGGGCAATCTTACAACAACGGATGGGAGAATACAACAAAAAGATAACCATGCCTCCGGCGTCAATTCAATACGAGTTACGCAGTTGGCCCGGCGAACTAAACCACACAGGCACACAGGCACGAAGAAAGCCAGAGACGAGACATGAACAACAACCTCAACGGCCTCCCCCTCCCCGAAATCCGCGACCTCATCGAAGCCTGCCGAGTCGATCCGGGCCGTGCCGGAAGAACGCCGCGCGTGGTGGCGCAGTGGGTCGGCAGCCGCCGCTCGCGCATCGAGTTCCGCGACAAGACCGTGACGCACATCGGCGGCGAAGACGAACTCAACCCGATGCAGATGCTGTTGGCCTGCCTCGCGGCGTGCGACGTGGATTTGATTGCCCTGCACGCCGGGCTGATGGGGATCGAACTGGAGGCTTTGTGGGTGGAAGCGGAGGGGCGCTTCAACGTGCAGGCCTACCTCGGCCTCGTGGATGAGCCGGGGTCGGGCTACAGCGACATCGGTTACACCGTGCATCTCCGCGCGCCGGGCGCGACCGCCGAGCAATTGGAGACACTGCGCCGGCGCTGTGAACGCTCGTCGCCGGTGGGCGACACGTTGGCCAGGGGTGTTCCGTTGAGAATGGTATTTGTTGGCGACGAGGAGAATTGAACCGCGAAGCCGCGACCCCGCAACGTAACCGTTCAGTCCGCCGCCAGGCCTTTACCACGAAGGCACGAAGACACGAAGGACACAAAGAAAGCGTCGTGAAACTTGGTGTCTTTGTGTCTTGGTGGTTAGAAAGGGCCGCGTGACCTGAACGCTTACCCCGCAACAAACAGCGGGGCGAGCGCCAGGATAAAAACCTTCGCGGCTAAGATCAACTGGCTCTATTGAGTTCCCTGCAACACCCTTACGGCTGCCTGCACGCCGGGGTCGTCCGTCCCGCTCACCTCGTCCCACTCTGCCGGAGCCATCACGTCGGGCACGATGCCGGTGACTTCCCAATTGTCGTGGGAATTCGCCGGGTCGAAACGCTCCATCGCGATCCACGCCCGTGAACCATCTTCGAAGTCGAAGGGCCACAACACTTCCACGTTGCCCAGTGTCGTCTCGCCGACGAT
>JACQED010000566.1 GCA_016200785.1 Chloroflexota bacterium | reverse complement strand
GGCAGGCGACGACGATCTCGACGCCGTCGCGCAAGCGCTGCACCTGCGGGTTCATGCCCACGCCGCCGTACACGGTGAGGCTGCGCGCGCGAGTCCGCTGGCCGAGGGCGCCGATCACTTCGTGGATCTGTTCGGCCAGTTCGCGGGTGGGGGCGATGATGAGAGCGCGGACGCGGCCCCGCGGCCCTTCCAGCAGCCGCTGCAAAATCGGCAGCACGAATACAGCCGTTTTGCCGGTGCCGGTGTGGGCCAGGCCCATCACGTCGCGACCTTGTTGTACCGGGGGAATCGCTTGAAGTTGAATCGGGGTCGGCTCGTGGTAACCGAGCGCCTGCACCCCGGCGGCAATACGCGGATCGAAATTGAATGAATCGAAGAAGTTCACGGCTGAGAGTCCTTTTGGCTAACGTATGAGCCAAGTCGCACTCTCAGCCCTACATCACTAAATTGTTTACTTGGCCGCATCACCAAGATACGTCTGCTGGGCTTGCAGGAGCAACGCGCCCAACTCTTGCGCTGCCTCGACGACAGAAATCCCGTCGGCCGCGGCCCATTCCTCACACAGTTTCCCGCGCGCCTTGCGCAGCCAGGCCGAGTCGGTGTCGTTGAGCGGCTTGTGCCAGCCGTGCGCCGTCAGATCGCGCACCACCTCGCACACGGCCTGGAACGAACCTCCGCGCAAACGGTCAACCAGTTCCAACCGCCGCTGACGATGATCTTTGTTGAGGGCCTCGGGGCGGCTTTCAAGCACGGCGCGGTAACGTCCGAGGTCAGCTTTGGTCGTGAGCAGGCGCAGACTGATCGTGTTATCCGAATTCGCCGGCACCCAAACGGTGCTCTTGTCGGTAGACACTTCGTAATACAAGCGCAGTTCTTCGCCGGAGAGTCGTTTCGTATCCAGGCGGACAATGTGGCCCATCCCGTGGCCGGGATGAACCACAACGTCGCCGACTTTAAACTCCATGAGGCCTCCTGTGGCAGAAGTCATGAGGCTGCCCCGTAAGTGGTGAGTGCTTAATAGCGGCGCTGTCCGCCGCCGCTGCGCTTCCTGTCGAACCCGCCGCCGCTGCGCTCTTCGCGCGGTCGGGCCTTGTTCACCGTCAGTTCGCGGTCGTCCAACTTGAAAGCATTGAACATGCTGACGGCCTTCTCGGCCTCGGCCTGAGTGCTCATCTCGACAAAGGCAAAGCCTTTGGAGCGGCCCGTATCACGATCGTTGATCAACGCCACCGACGTCACGGCGCCGGCCTGCGCGAACAAAGTGCGCAGATCGTCCTCGGTGGTGGAGTACGACAAGTTCCCGACATACAGCTTTACGTCCATTTCCTATTCTCCTTGGAGCCGGCCACGAAGACCGGCAAAAAAAGCCGCCATCCCATCAAAGGGTCTGGCGGCATAGCCCACACAAATCCTGAAACGTTGCTGCCAACATTGTACCACAGATCGGGAGATTGCGCCGAAGTCGCTCACCCTGGAATTTTCACTGCCCGGGCTAATTCTGCCGCCTCGGTCGATACTGTATCGCCTCCGCCACGTGCGCCGGTTGCACTGCCTCGCTCCCCCCCAGATCGGCGATCGTGCGCGCCAATTTGAGGATGCGGTGAAAGGCGCGCGCCGACAGTTGCAGTTGGCTCATCGCCGAACGCACGAGGCTCATCCCCGCGTCGTCCACTTTACAATACTTCCGCACGTCCGCCGGTCGCATATCGGCGTTGCAGGCGATGTCCGCACCGACCGCCTCGAACCGTCGCCGTTGCCTGTCCCGCGCAGTTTCCACCCTGGCCCGCACGACCTCTGAAGATTCGCCCAGCCGGTCGTCGGTCAGTTTGTTGTAATCCACTCGCGGCACTTCGACGTGAATGTCAATCCGGTCGAGCAGCGGGCCGGAGATGCGCTTCTGATAGCGCGTGACAGTCGAAGGCGAGCAGGTGCATTCTTTGACCGGATCGCCGTAGTAGCCGCACGGACAGGGGTTCATCGCGGCGACGAGCATGAAGTTTGCCGGGAAAGTGAGCGAGCCTTGCGCTCTCGCAATCGTCACCACTTTGTCTTCAAGCGGCTGGCGCAGAACTTCCAGCACGCGCTGGCTGAACTCCGGCAGTTCGTCGAGGAACAGCACGCCGCGATGCGCCAAAGATATTTCTCCGGGGCGCGGCCAGTTGCCCCCGCCCACGAGGCCGGCGTGGGAAATCGTATGATGCGGCGCGCGGAACGGGCGGTGCTGGACGAGTGGGACGTCGGGCGGGAGTTGATCGGCGACCGAGTAGACTCGCGTCACGTCGAGCGCTTCGTCAATCGTCAGGCGCGGCATGATCGAGGGAAGCGAACGCGCGAGAAGCGTCTTGCCCGCGCCGGGAGGCCCCATCATGATCGCGTTGTGCCCGCCAGCGGCGGCCACCTCCAGCGCGCGCTTCACGTGCTCCTGCCCTTTGACGTCGCGGAAGTCGTTGGGCGTGAAGAGCGCGCCGCTCAAGTCGGCTTTGATCGTCGCCGGGGCGATGGGCACCGCGCCGTTGAGATGATTGACCAGGGCGTTGAGATTCTCGACGGGGATGACTTCCACGTCGGGGATCAGCGCGGCCTCTTTCGCATCCTCAACCGGAACCATGACACGCTGGAAGCCCTCGCGCCGTGCCAGCGCGGTCATCGACAACACGCCGCGCACGTGCCGCACCCCGCCGTCGAGCGACAATTCGCCGACCACCATCGTCTCTGTCAACGCGTCGCCCATCACCTGCCCCGCGGCGACGAGCGCGCCGAGCGCGATCGGCAAATCGTAAGCCGGGCCTTCTTTGCGAAGTGCGGCCGGCGCGAGGTTGACCGTGACGCGATGCTGGGGAAAATACAGGCCGGCATTTTTGACAGCAGCCTGCACGCGCTCGCGCGATTCCTGCACCGCCGCATCCGGCAGGCCGACGATGACGAACGACGGCAGGCCGCGGTTGGTGCTGTCCACCTCCACTTCGACGACAGCCCCCTCGAGTCCGACGATCGCGCACGAGTATATCTTGGCCAGCATGAGGAGTAGTGTATGCGAGGTGGGTCTGGAGGTCAACCAAGTGATATGCTTGCACTTCGCCTGCAATTGGTTTATAGTTCTGCTCGCCTATGCCCGAAGTCAACTCTATGGCGGCGACGACAGCCGGCACGTCTGTGCTCCACTGCCCGCAGTGTCAATCGCCGGCCAGCCCGGCCGATCGCTTTTGCAAGGTCTGCGGTGTGGACCTGGCGCTCGCCGCCCTGTTGACGGAGCGCGAAGTTCTCGCCAGCATTCCGGCCGCCGACAACGAACCTTACGTCGCCGACGAGAACCTGCCGCGCCTCGGCGATTATCTTCTGCACAGCGGCGCCATCACCCGCGCTCAACTAGAGGAGGCCCTGCGCCGTCAGGCCGAGAAGGCCGCCCAGGGCCGCCCGCAGACCCTCGGCCAGACCCTGCTCGAGCTGGGCGCGGTGTCGCGCGAAATACTCGACCGGACGCTCGTCGGCCAAATTCAGGAACTTCAGAACGCACTCCTGCACAGCAACCGGCAGCTGGAAGCGCGCGTGGCCGAGCGCACCGCCGAACTGCGCGGCGCTCTCGAGCGGCTCACCGAACTCAACCAACTCAAGTCGAATTTCGTCTCCAACGTTTCGCACGAACTGCGCACGCCTCTGGGCCAGATCAAAGGCTATGCCGCTCTGCTGGGCGAGAAGAAACTAGGACCGCTGACTGCGGAGCAGGGCGACGCCCTCAAGGTTCTGCTTCAGGCCGCCGATCGTCTCCAGCGGCTGGTGGACGATCTTATCCAATACGCCGCCAGTGTCAGAGGCGAGATGACGCTGAACACGTCAGCCGTTCGCCTGCAGCAACTGGCCCCCAAAGTGCTGGCCGCCGTGTCGGCCAAAGCCTCCAAAGGCCAGGTGATTCTCCAAAAGCAAATTCCCGATAGGCTGCCGCCGATCACGGCCGACCCGGAGAAAATTCAGTCGGCGCTGTTTCACCTGCTCGACAACGCGATCAAGTTCACGCCGGCCGGCGGCCGGGTCACGCTGATCGCTCAACAGGAGGAGCAGCGGGTGCACATCGCCGTCGCCGACAACGGTATCGGCATCCCGGCCCATCGGCTGGGCGAATTGTTCCAGCCTTTTCATCAACTGGACAGTTCGTCCACGCGGCGCTATGGCGGCACGGGTATCGGCCTGTCGCTGGTGAAACGCATCGTCGAGGCGCATGGCGCGCGCGTTGTCTTCTCCAGCATGGTGGGGCAAGGGAGCGTATTCGGCTTTGAATTGCCGGTGGCCGGTACCAGCGCGCGGTTGAAGGCGATTGAGCGTCAAGGCTGAGCGACATTTACCGAAGCAGAGTTCTGTCCGGCATAACGGAGAAAAAGATGAATGGCTGACAAAGAAGCCCTCGCCGTTCGAGCCAAGATTCTGGGCGTGCTGTTGCGCGACGCCAGACTGGCCGCCGGCAAAAGCCTCAAAGACTGCGCGACGGTGCTCGGCGGCACGCCCGGCGCTTACGGCGATTGCGAGTTGGGCCGCAAGCCGCTGTCATTGCCCGAACTCGAAATCCTGGCTTTCTATCTGGATACGCCGCTCTCGCACTTTTGGGGAAGCGAGATCATCAGCGACGACAAGCCGGCGTCGGCAGAGCTTCACGCCGGCGAACTGCTCGCCCTGCGCCATCGGCTCATCGGCGCGAAGCTGCGCGCGGCACGCACCGCCGCCGGGGTGAAGCGAAAGGAACTCGCGGCGGAGGCCGGTATCTCGCCGGGCCGCCTGTCGGCCTATGAGTTCGGCGAGAAGTCCATCCCCATCCCCGAGCTCGAAGTGCTCGCCCGCGCGCTCGGCTTGACTGTCGATCACTTTCTGGAAAGGCAAGGCCCGATCGGCGAATGGGACGCGAACCGCCGCGCCTACGAGCGATTCGAGCAACTCCCGTCCGACCTGCGCGAATTCCTCGTCGAGCCGGTGAACGAGAGTTATCTGCGGTTGGCGATGCAGTTGGCGCATTTGTCGGTGGAGAAGTTGAGGGGGATTGCCGAGGGGATATTGGACATCACGTATTGAGCACGGGCGACGGCAAGCGTCGCCCTTACAGATCGAGGTTTTCTCTTACCCTCCCCGCCAATTCCCCGAAAACCTCGCCGTAAGTCATCACTTGTGTTCGCGGCCTCGGCAGAGGCACAGGCACGGTCGCGCGGATACGGCCCGGCCGCACGCTCATTACCAGCACTCGATCGGCGAGGAAGATCGCTTCCGGGATCGAGTGCGTCACCATCACCACCGTCTTCTTGCGCGCTTCCCAGATTCGCATCAACTCGAGTCCCATCCGCTCGCGGGTGAGCGCGTCGCGCGCGCCGAACGGCTCGTCGAGTAACAACACGTCGGGTTCGTGGATCAGCGCGCGGGCGATCGCCACGCGCTGTTCCATCCCGCCGGAGAGGTCGCGCGGGCGGTTACTTTCGAAGCCGCGCAGTCCCACCAGTTCGATGAGTTCCATCGCGCGCGGCCGCGCTTCGTCGCCCGGCACGTTCGTCAATTCCAGCGGCAACATCACATTCGCCAGTACCGTGCGCCACGGCATCAGGTTCGCCTTTTGAAAAACAAATCCGATCCGCCGGCGCGGCGCGACGAGCGGTTCGCCTTCGAAGATCACTTTGCCCGAGGTGGGGCGCTCTAAGCCAGCCAGCGTCCTGAGCAGTGTGCTCTTGCCGCAACCCGACGGCCCGACGAGGCAGACGAACTCCTGCGGCGCAACGTCGAACGACACTTCGTCCAGCGCGCGCAATCCGCCG
The DNA here is from genome assembly GCA_016200785.1 of Chloroflexota bacterium. Classification (GTDB taxonomy): domain Bacteria; phylum Chloroflexota; class Anaerolineae; order Anaerolineales; family JACQED01; genus JACQED01. The sequence continues at coordinate 686 of JACQED010000566.1, read as the reverse complement.
TTCTGGTTGGGGAAGGTGACCGAGAGCGAGTCGGCGATCAGGATTGGGTCTGTCACGGGGAGGAGACTTAACGCAAAGAAGGTAAACGGTTCTTTTCGCCCTGGCGTCTTTGCGTTGGATCCGTCACGGCACAAAGTCGTTCGTAAACGCCTTGCTCACGTCGATCGCCTGCGGGATCAACCCGGCCTTCACCAGCACGTCGTTCATGTTCTTCCACGAGGCCGGGTCGGAATAGCCGAGACGACTCGCCTGCCACATTTCAATGGACGCGGCGAGGACTTGCTTTTGAGTCTTCGCGTCGGCCTGAGCCAACCCCTCGACGTGCTTCTTTGAGACTTCGTACGCCGCGTCGGGGTCGGCGATGACGTCGGCCAGGCCGCGCAGCATCGCTCTGACCATGCCGCGCACGAGTTCGGGCCGCTGAGCGATCGTCGCTTCGTTGGTCATCAATCCGTTCGAGGCGAGATTGGCATAGTCCGAGACTTTGATCACGTTGACCGGCGTGCCGCTGGCGGCGAGTTGGATCGGCTCGTTGTTGACGTAACCCACCACTGCGTCGCCCTGATCTTGAGTGAGCCACTCGACCTGTGTGAAGCCGATCTCTTTGAGTTTCACTTTGTCGGCGGCGATCCCCGCGCTGTCCGTCAAGGCTTGCCAGCCGACGTACGACGCGCCGAAAAAGCCGG
>JACQED010000576.1 GCA_016200785.1 Chloroflexota bacterium | reverse complement strand
TCAAGTTCCTTTTGCGGTTCCTGCAAAAAAACTCCACCGACCTCTTCGTGTATTACCGGTGGGCGCTGGCGGCGCTGGTCATCGTCGTCGCCTTCGTGAGAGGTTGATAGATTCGAAAGGGACTTTACCACGAAGACACGAAGGCACGAAGTTCACAAGGTTTTTCTTCGTGCCCTTTGCGTCTTCGTGACTTCGTGGTTAGTTCTCGCCTCATTGTTCATTGGGCCATTGTTCATTGTTCATTGTTGCGTTATACTCCCCGCAATGCCCACGCCCTTTATGCACCTCGTTATGGCCGATGCGATGTTGGCCCAGCCGGGCCTGCCCGATGCCCTGCGTGAACGGTTGACAGCCGGGCGCCCGGCCTTTCGCTTCGGCCACACCGCGCCCGACGCGCAGACGGTGAGCGGCCAATCGCGCGAGTCCACGCACTTCTTCTCCGTGCCGATGACCAGCCGCCGCGCGGCGCAAGAGATCATGTTCGAGCGTCATGCCGATTTGGCGCGGCCTGCCGGCCTCGATCCGGCGCGGGCCGCCTTCCTCACCGGCTATCTCTGCCATCTTCTGCTCGATCAACTCTGGATCGCCGAAATCTTCCAGCCGATTTTCGGCGAGCGCGCGGCGTGGGGCACATTCCCCGAGCGGTTGTATCTGCACAACGTCCTTCGCGCTTATCTCGATCGGCGCGATCTGCCGCGCCTTGCGAACGGCGTGCGAGATTCGCTGTGCGCGGCGAAGCCGGCCAACTGGCTTCCGTTCATCGACGATCGCCATCTGCGCCGTTGGCGCGACCTCGTAGCCGATCAACTCGCGCCCGGCGCGTCGGCGCGCACTATCGAGATATTCGCCCGGCGGATGGATCGCGACCCGCACGATTTCGAGGCGTTGCTCGCTTCGCCGGAGGAACTCGACCGGCAAGTCTTCTCGCGCATTCCGTTGGAACGGATTGCGGCATTTCGGGTGGAGGGGCTTGCGCGCAGTCTGGAGCTCACCCGCAAATATTGGAGGGATTGATGCGCTCACTCACCCTCTCTCACGGCCGAGCCGTCGCGGCGGCCAGCCACGCGACCGGCGTGCCCACGACCGATCGTATTGCGCTGTGGTTCGACGGCGTGCTCGACAACGCCTACGCCGCAGTCCGCAACGTGACGTTGCCGAACGCGGAAACCGCTATTGACATGATCGTGATCGGCCCGCCCGGCATCTGGGCCATCTACGTGGAAACCGACTCCGGCCAATACAAAATAGAAGGGAACAACTTCCTTGCCTGGGACAGCGCAGTCAGACGCTACGTTGCTCTTTCGCCCAATCCGCTGGAGCATCTGTTGTACAACGAGGCTCAGCTGCGCGGATGGTTGAACGCCGCCGGCCTGCCGCCCAATTCCGCCCATTCCGTGATCCTCTTCACCGACAACGATGCCAGGGTTGACTCCTCCAATGGCGCCGTCAGGCTGATCGGCCCGAACGACATCTCGACTTACCCGATGGAGATCGCGCGTCAGCCGGCCATCCTCGACGAAGCGGCCATCGAACGCGCTTTTGCCGCGATCTCTAGAGGCGAACTGCCCGAGATGCCCGCCCCGCGCCTCAAGCCCCCGGCGCGCCCCGGCGGATTCGAGCCGAGGCAGTGGGCCGTCCTGGCCGCCCTGGCGCTGCTCAACATCTGCGTCCTCGGCGGCGCCTGCGCGCTCGTCGCCTACCTCAATCGCTAGATGCGCGTCTTCATCACCGGCGCAAAGGGACAACTCGGCTCGCCCATTGCAGCCCGCCTCGGAGAAGAGGTGGCGGGACGCTGCGACCTGCCGGAATGCGACGTGGCGCGCGCCGATCAGATCGGCCCGGCGATTGCCATCGCACGGCCCGACCTCGTGATTCACTGCGCCGCGCTGACCGACGTGGACGGTTGCGCGCGCGATCCGGCGCTGGCCTATCGCGTCAACGGACTCGGCACACAAAACGTGGCGCTGGCTTGCGCCGGCGCCGGCGCGGCTCTGTTGTACATCAGCACCAATGAAGTCTTCGACGGCGAGAAGTGCGAGCCGTACTGGGAGTTCGACGAGCCGCGCCCCATTAATCCCTACGGGCGATCCAAACTCGCCGGCGAATGGTTCGTTTCGCATCTTTTGACTCGGTTTTACATCGTCCGCAGTTCATGGCTGTACGCCCCCGGCGGAAGGAATTTCATTCACAAGATTACGCAGCTGGCCGACGAGCAAGGCCGCCTGCGCGTCGTCGCCGACGAAGTCTCCTCGCCGACTCTCGTGAGCGACCTGGTCGAGGCAATCGTTAAGCTCATTCGCACGGATCGTTTCGGAGTCTATCACCTTACGAACGCCGGGTGTTGCTCGCGCTACGACTGGGCGCGCAAAGTGCTCGACCTGACGGGGCGAGGCGCAGTTCCCGTCGAGCCGATCACCCGCGCTGACTTCCCGCGCCCCTCGACGCCGCCGGCCAACACGGCACTCGCCAACACCTGCGCCGCCGCGTTAGGCATCACGCTGAGGCCGTGGGAGGAAGCGCTGGAGGAGTTGCTGCGTCACCTTGTCACCCCTGCGCCATGATCTCCATCGTCATCCCCAACTGGAACGGCCTCGCCCATTTGCCGGCGTGCCTGGCCTCACTCGGCGCGCAGACCTACTCGGACTTTGAAATCATCGTCGCCGATAACGCCTCGACCGACGGATCGCGCGAGTGCCTCGCCCGCGAGCATCCTGAGGCGCGCGTGATCGCGCTGGATCGCAATCACGGCTTCACCGGCGCGTGCAACGCCGGCCTGCGCGCGGCACGCGGCGAGATCGCCGTCCTGCTCAACAACGACACCGAGGCCGACCCTTGCTGGCTGTAGGCGATCGCCGCCGCGTTCCAGAATCATCCCGAGGCCGGCCTCATCGCTTCGAAGATGCTGCTCTTCGACCAGCGCGACACGCTGCACGCGGCGGGCGACTTTTATCGAGTCGACGGCACGCCCGGCAATCGCGGCGTGTGGCAGAAAGACGGCTCGGAGTACGCGGAGGAGCGATATGTCTTTTCGGCCTGCGGCGGCGCGGCGGCCTATCGGCGGCAGATGCTCGACGAGGTCGGCCTGCTCGACGAGAATTTTTTCTTTTCGTGCGAAGACCTCGACCTCGCCTGGCGGGCGCAGTTGGCCGGCTGGCGATGCCTGTACGTTCCGCGCGCCGTGGTGTATCATAAACTCTCGGCAACTGGCGGCGGCCCCACCGCCAGTTTTCATGATGGGCGCAATTTCATTTATCTGTTGGTCAAAGACGTGCCGGCTGTCGTCTGGCGCAGACACTGGGGGAAGATTGTCGGCGCGCAGTTGCGGATCGCGTGGAAGGCCCTCCGCGCCGCGCTTCGCGGCGGAGCCGCCGCCCGCGCCCGCCTGCGCGGCCAACTGGCCGGCCTCGCCGCGATTCCGGCTCTTCTCCGCCAACGCCGTGAAGTTCAGGCGAGGCGCAGGGTGTCGGATGAGTATATTGAAAGTATATTGACTCGCACATCGCGTGACGAGTGACGTGTGCCGCGTGTCGATATCGCGTCACCCGCCACCTGTCACCCGTCACATCGCCTGTGTCCATCTTCCTCTCCATCATCATCCCGGCTCACAACGAAGAGAAGCGCCTGCCCGACACGCTGGCGAAGATCGAAGACTTCCTCGCCCGACAGACTTACGGCGCCGAGATCGTCGTCGTCGAAAACGGCAGTCGCGACCGCACCGCCGCTGTCGTAGAAGAGTTCGCCAGGACGCACCCGAACGTGCGCCTGATCGCCGAGACGCGCCGGGGCAAAGGGCTGGCGGTGCGCGAAGGGATGCGCGCGGCGCGCGGCGAGTTCCGCTTTATTTGCGACGCAGATCTTTCGATGCCGATCGACGAAGTGAACAAATTCCTCCCGCCCGCGCTCGACAGTTACGACGTCGCCATCGGCTCGCGCGAAGCGCCGGGCGCGCGCCGGTACGACGAGCCGCTGTACCGGCACTGGATGGGGCGCGTCTTCAGCAACCTGGTCAAAGTATTCGCCTTCGGCGGCTTCGAGGACACGCAGTGCGGCTTCAAGTGCTTCCGCGCCAACGCCGCTCGCGACCTCTTCGAGGCGCAAGTGCTCGATGGCATGAGTTTCGACGTGGAGGTGCTGTTCATCGCTCTGCGGAGAGGCTACAAGATCGTCGAAGTGCCGATCGACTGGTATTACATGAGCGAGAGCCGCGTGCGGCTGATAGACGACTCGCTGCGAATGCTGGCGGACATGATGACCATCCGGCGCAATTGGCAAGAGGGGCGGTACCATGCCCACTCTCAGATTTGAGCGTTCACTGCTGGCGCGGGGCTTCGCCGCCGTCGCCGGGATTGACGAGGCGGGGCGCGGCGCGTGGGCCGGGCCGGTCGTCGCGGCCGCAGTGATCCTCCCGCCCGCCTCGAATGGCCGGTCGTGGCGATCGCGGCTGCACGGCGTCAACGACTCCAAGCAGCTCACCGTGCGCCAGCGCGAGGCGCTGTACCCGAAGATTCTCGAAGTCGCGATCGCAGTCGGCGTCGGCGGAGCCGGGCCGGGCGAAGTGGATCGCGACGGGATCGTTCCGGCGACTCGCGCCGCGATGATCCGCGCCGTGGCCGCGCTTGTCCGCTCGCCCGATCATCTGCTGATCGACGCCGTGCACCTGCCTCAAGTCGAACTGCCGCAGACGAGCATCATCAAAGGCGATGCGCGGGCACTGTCCATCGCCGCCGCTTCCATCGTCGCCAAAGTCGCCCGCGACCGGCTGATGGCCGGC
>JACQED010000561.1 GCA_016200785.1 Chloroflexota bacterium | reverse complement strand
GCCGCTTCTCTGATTCCAAAACCCGCTGGCCACCCCTCGACGTACTCGAATCGATCCGGCGCGGCCAGGGGAAGTTCACCCGGCCTATCCCACGCCAGCCACAAGAAACGCGCCGGGCCTGAGGCGAGGACGGCGATCGATCCCACCGCCGCCATGACCCATTGAATCCGCCACGGATTCCGCGAAATGTGCGAATTATTCGTGTAATTCGTGTTTGGCTTTTGCGTGAGACTCGAGATCTTCTCCAATGCCTCGGCAGTTCCCCATCCTGCCATCAGCGCAAGCAGCGGAAGCACGGGGACGAGGAAGCGCGACTCGACCACGTTTGTGCCAGCCAACAGCGCGCCCAGCGGCGGGGCCGCCGCCGTGAGCACCAGCCATCGCGCCTGATCGCGGGAGAGGAGTGCGGCGATGAACCCAGCCGCGATCATCAGCATGACGGGCCAGCCCAGATACGCGCGCGCGAAGTCGTAGAGACTGGCGGCGTTTGCAGTGAGACGGCCGAGAATCGGCGCGGGTGCGGTGCGCGTGCTGACAAGGGCCAAGCCGAGGTCGGAGTGAGCAACGAGTCTCAAAGCTCCGACTACCACGCCGACCGGAACTGCGGCGACGGTGTAAATCAAAATGACCTCACGGGCTGCACGACGTCGGTTGTCTCGCGAGGACAATATCAACGCGGCAAGAAGCGGCAGAGGGGCGAATAGCAAGTTGGTCAATTTGGTCAGCAGGAGGGCGGCGAGCAACAGGCCGGCCGCAGCTAACCAGCGCCCCGTCGCCGGATCATCTCGACGGAGCTGAAGGCCGACCACGACCGCCAGAAGAGTCAACGAGACGAGCGGCGCGGCGAATGGATCGACGAGCGCCATTCGTTCGTAAAAGAAAGCGAGGGGGATGATCGCGTAGAGCAAGGCCGCTATCAAAGCGACGCGGCGCGAGAACAGGCGGCGGCCTGCGGTCATCAGCGCGGCAAAGCCCAGTGTCGCCAGCAGGACTTCGACATTGCGCGCGATCCATAGTCCTGCCTCGAACGGAAAGAATAACGCATAGGCCCACACATTGAGCAATCGCCCGTCGGCGGCGGCGAGTGAGAATTGTCCAGCCCACACGAGTTTGGCCCAGCGGATGTGGATCGCCTCGTCGAAGAAGCCGGGCAGCGCGAGCAGGTGGCGCAAGCGAAGCGCGCAAAAGGTGAGAACGAGGCACAATTCGGGCCAGCGACGGAGGCGCGAACTCATTGCGCAACCCCCGTTACGCGATACACGACGACCGCCGCGCGCCCTCCGGGCTTATCAAATCGAATCACCTGCTCGACGAATATCTCTTTCTTCAGGTCGGCCAGTTGGGCGTCGAGAAACGGCTCGTCGACGACGATGTAGGTCGCGCGGGCTTTCAGCGAGTCGCGCAAAGCCGCTGCTAGATTCAGCGGCTCGGTGCGTCGAACAATGATCGACTGATCTTTGTAGAGATACGTCTCCAGTCTCTGCCAGCCTCCCTGGTCCAACACGTATGCCGCGACGGCTTCCGTGCGCGACCGCTCTCGGAAGAAATCGCGCGTCTCCGGCCATCCGTACCCCGACGAAAACTCCTCGAAGTATTGGCGACGGTCGCCGGCCGGGAGAGGCAATGCGCTGGGCGTCGTCCAACCCTGCCAGATGAACGCTAGCGCGTGCCAGCCGGCCAACAGGCCAAGTGCGGCCAGCGCGACCGCCGCCGCTCGGCGTCCCCATCTCACGGCGACGGCGCGACCGATCCCCCAACCGCCGGCGGCGAGGAGCAACGCGAGGCCCGGCATCAACGGCGCGAAGAAACGCGACTCGTAAAAGATCGGGCGGGTGATGGTGGTTATGACTGCGAAGGGGATGCCGACGGTCAGCGCGACCATCGTGCCGGAGCGTCGGCTCGTCAAGGCCGCCACGATCGACACGGGGGCGATGAGCCAGGCCAGCGGCTGGCCGAGATACGCCGCCGCGTATGTGGAAAGCGTCTGCAGGTTGGCAAGGACGTGCCCGGGCATCTCGGCAGGTGTTAGTTTGTTTCGAGCAATGCCGAGTCCTAGAGACGAATGCAGACGAAAGACGAGAAAGGTGACAAGCGGAACGAGAACGAGGGCCGTCAGCACGTAGACCGCGCCGGCGCGGCGGAGCGCGCGAAGCGGACTGCGCGTCGCAAGCACGGCGGCCACAGCCGGGACGACGAGAAAGACGAGGTTAGAGATTTTGGTGAGCAGTACGGCGCAGAGGATACCTGCCGTCAGTACAATCCAGAATCGAGCGCGACTTGCGCCCTCTCGCGAACGGACGGCGCGAATCGAAGACCACAACACAAGGGCGACGAGGGGAGCGGTGAGCGAATCGGCCAACAGGATTCGCTCGAAGAAGAAGGCCGGCGGCAGAACGACGTAAATCGCCGCCGCTGCCCAGCTGACCTCGCGCGCGAACAACGCTCGGCCGGCGGCGATCACCGCCGCAAGTCCCGCCGTGCCAAGCAGGAGACTGCCCGCGCGCGCGACGAAATCGCCGTTAGCGAACGGCCAGAAGACAGCGTACCACCAGACGTTGAACAGCCGGCCATCGGCCGTGCCCTCGAAGAGATACTTAATCAGCCAAGCCCGCTGGGCGAGGTAAATATGAAACCCTTCGTCGAGGAATAGAGGCAGGGCGAGGATGTTATGAAGGCGAACTGCCCAATAGATCAGGATGAGCGCGCTTTCCGTCTTGCCCGTAGATGGCTTGAGATTACGTGAGGTCGAGGGCGAGGCTACGGCCATTCGCTGAGTATCGCGGCCAGCAGCGCCGCGCGCTCGGGCAGACTGACGATGGTGACGTGCTCGCGCTCCGAATGCGCGCCGTTGCCCAGCGGGCCGAGGCCGTCGAGCAGGGGCACGCCGAGCGGCGCGACGAAATTTGCGTCCGACCCGCCGCCCGTGCCGCCTTCGCCGACGGAGATTCCCAACGCCGCCGCGATCGCCTGCGCGCGCGCGAACGTCTGCGCCATCAACTCGGTGCGCGGCATCGGCGGGCGGTTGAGGCCGCCGGAGATGCGCAACTTCGCGCCTCGCAGCACCGGCTTGAGCCCGTGAATCTCCGCCGTGAGCCGCTCGCCCTCCTCCGGCGTGACCACCCGCACGTCGGCCACGGCGCGGCATTCGTTCGGCACCACGTTGGCGCGTGTCCCTCCCGATACAATGCCGACGTTGATCGTCGTCCCCTTGTCGTAGTCGGTCATCTTTTGCAGGGCGACGATCTGATGCGCGATCTCTTCGATGGCGTTCACGCCGCGCTCGTGATCGGCGCCGGCGTGTGTCGAGCGGCCCGAGGCGCGCACTTCGAACGACCCCGTTCCCTTGCGCCACGTTTTCAGCGAGCCGTCGGGGAGGGCGGGTTCGAGGCACAGGGCGAGGTCCTTGCCGCGCGCGTGCAAATCAATCAGCGCACGCGAGGATTCCGATCCGATCTCCTCGTCCGAAGTGAAGAGCGCGGTGATCGGGCGGGCTGGCATCATCCCTGCTTGCTCAAGGCGGCGAATGGCGATGAGGGTCATCACCGTGCTGGCCTTCATGTCGTAGACGCCCGGGCCGTACAACTTGCCGTCGCTTTCGCGGATAGGATGGCGGGCGAGCGTGCCGATGGGGTGGACGGTGTCGAGATGGCACAAGATCAGAAAACCGCCGGCGCCGCGATTCGACCTCTCGTCGTTGCCCCAGCGCGCGACGATGTGATTGCCGGTTATCGTCTGCCGGTCGAATTCCACGCGCGCGCCCAGCGCGCTGAGTTCTGCGGCGACGATCGCGCCCAGTCGATCGACCGCCGCTTTGTCGAGCGACGGCGACTCGATCTCGGCCAGGCGACGCAGGTTCGCGATCATCGTTCCGGTTTCGGCGGCGAAGCTGTCAATGGGGATCGGAGGCATTGGGCTTGGGGATTGGAGGTTGGAGCGTGGTAATTGCCAATCCGCTGATTTCTCAAATCCGTTGTTGTTGTGAGTCTACCAGAAAGCATCGAGAGTGGCAAAAGGCCTTGACGCTCGATTGCGGCGCGTGTATAGTGAGCGCGGTGTCCAAGTTGGCCTGGCGATCGCGTCGTTGGGGCGGAGCTTGTCTCCGCCCTCGCGCCGAGGAAAGTCCGCACTCCACAGAGCACGGCGCCGGATAACATCCGGGCGGGGCGACCCGTCGGAAGAGGGCCACAGAGAACGAAGTGCTGGCGGATGGCAGATGGCAGATAGCGAATGGCCGATGGCCGACAGGTGGCCACTACCAGCCACGCGCGATAAGCCATCAGCCATCAGCCATCAGCCATCAGCCAGCGAGGGTGAAAAGGTGGTGTAAGAGACCACCGGCGCGGGCAGTAATGCACGCGGCCAGGCATCCCCCGCCGGGAGCAAGGTCAAGCAGGGGCGATCCCCTCACCCCAACCCCTCTCCCACAGGGAGAGGGGAGGAAGGGAGGGCCGGTGTTGCTCGCACCGTTATCAGCCCCGGGTAGACCGCCGGAGGCGCCGGGCAACCGCGCGCCCGAGAGAGATGATCGCCGGGCGGCCGGAGGTGAGGACGAAGCCTCTGCGAGGCGTAAACTCACAGCCGGCCCTCGCACAGAATGCGGCTTACAGGCTGACTTGGATGCCGCATTTTTTGTTGAGAGTGATTTTCAGGAGATTCGCCGTAATGAAAGCCGCCGTTTGTTACGAACTCGGTACACCCCTCGTCGTCGAAGAGGTGAACCTCGATCCGCCGAAGGCCGGCGAAGTGAAAGTCTGCCTCGCCGCCGTTGCCATCTGTCACAGCGACGTTCACACCATCCGCGGCGATTGGGAAGGGTGGGGCACACCGCCGCCAGTCGTCGTCGGGCACGAGGCCGCCGGGGTGGTGGAAGAGGTCGGCGAAGGTGTGACACTGTGCCAGCCCGGCGATACTGCGGTGGTATCGCTCGTGCGGCACTGCGGGCGCTGTTTCCAGTGCACGACCGGAGCGCCGGATTTGTGCGAAGGACAGTTCGCGCTTGCCTCCGAACACCGCCTGCGCAACAAACGCGGCCAGCCGCTCAACCAGGGGATCGCCACTGGCGCATTTGCCGAGTCCGTCGTCGTCGATCAGTCGCAGGTGATCCCCATCTCAAAAGAGATGCCGCAGGACCGAGCGTGTCTGCTGGCCTGCGGTGTGATCACCGGCGTTGGCGCGGTCTTCAACACCGCCAAAGTCGAACCGGGCAGCAGTGTCGTCGTCATCGGAGCCGGGGGCGTGGGCCTCAATACAATTCAGGGTGCGGCCCTCGCGGGGGCTTATCCGATCGTCGCGTTGGACGTGCTCGATTCCAAATTGGCGGCGGCGCGCGCCTTTGGCGCGACGCAGGCTTTCAACTCAAAAGAGATCGATCCACGCAGGACAGTGAAGGACCTGACGTCGGGCCGCGGGGCCGACTATGCCTTCGTCACGATTGGCAACGCGGGGGTGGCCTCGCAGGCTCTGCGCCTCGTGCGGCGCGGCGGGTCGCTGGTGCTAGTCGGAATGCCCGGTAAGGACGCGATGGTCAACCTGCCGATGGGCCAGTTCGTCTACGACGGCCAGCGGGTGATCGGCAGCCACATGGGCTCGACGCGCCCGCGCGTGGACGTGCCGCGTCTGGTGGATTTGTATCTCGGCGGGCGGCTGAAGCTGGACGAATTGATCACAGCTTGTTATCCGCTGGAAAAGATCAACGAGGCGATCGAAGTGATGGAGCGGGGTGAGGCGCTGCGGAATGTCATCATCTTTTAGTTCGTTCGGAGGCGGCTACTTCCAATGAACGAAGCGCAGAGTCAATCGCCCGGGCCGACTGCCTCAGTGAGTATCTATCAGACTACGTGGTTGTTGGTCGCGGCTTTGCTTGCCGTTGACGGCCTTCATTTTGTCTTTGCCCGCGCCCTGCGCGATCTTCTGCCGCCGGCCGTGTCGGTGGTGTACGTGATCGGCATCGGCACGGTGGAATTGACGGCTTTCGCCATCGCGCGCGGCCGCCTCCGATGGAGCACCTTCCGCCGCCACGCCTGGTTCTTTCTGGCCGTCGGCGCGCTAGTGGCCGCAAGCACGACCATCAACTACAACGCGGTGTCCTTCGTCGCCCCCGGCACCGCGTCGCTGTTGTCTGAGACGTCAATCCTGTTCGGGCTAGGCTTCGGCTTCTTCTGGCTGGGTGACCGGTTGAGGCGCATGCAAGTGTTCGGCGCGCTGATCGCCATATTCGGCGTGGCCGTGATCAGTTATCAGCCGGGCGATTACCTCCGCGTCGGATCGCTGTTGGTCATTGGCTCCAGTTTTCTGTACGCTTGTCACACTGCGGCGGTGAAGCGTTACGGCGGCGACATTGATTTCGTTGAGTTCTTCGTGTGGCGGCTGATTGTGACAGTTGGCTTCTTGCTGGCATCGGCCTCGGCGCAGCGGTTGTGGGTGTGGCCGGACGGACGGACATGGCTGGTGCTCATGGTCGCCGGCACGACGGATGTCGTGATCAGCCGCACCCTGTACTACACCGTGTTGAGACGGCTCGACATTTCAATTCACACGCTGATTCTCACGGCCAGCCCGGTCGTCGCGATCTTGTGGTCGTTGTTCTTGTTTGGCATCCGCCCCGACGCGCAGGACCTCCTCGGCGGCCTGGCCGTGCTGGCGGGAGTTGCGATTGTGACGAGAGGCGGGAGCGTGAAGCGCGAGTCGATCGACCGATGAAGCGGAAAATCATCCTCGACGTTGACACCGGGGGCGACGATGCGGTGGCAACATTACTCGCCGGACATCATCCCGCGCTCGAATTGGTTGCCGTGGCGGTGACGCACGGCAATGCGCCGCTGACGATCACTCTCGACAACACCCTGCGAGTGCTTGAGGCGGGCGGGCTGTCTCGCGTGCCGGTGTATCCCGGCGCCGATCGGCCTCTCGTCGCCGACCCTCTGCCGGGCGACGCTGTTCAACGCGCGATCCTGCCTTTGCCCGCGCCGACCCTCGCGCCGCAAACTCAGCACGCAGCACTTTTCCTCGTGGACTATTACATGAGTTTGGACGGCCCCTCAACCATCTACGCCCCGACCGGCCCGCAGACGAATCTCGCGCTGGCGCTCAGACTCGAGCCGCGACTTGCGGCACGCATCCCGCGCATCGTCACGATGGCCGGCGCGTATCTCGAAGGCAACTGCACGCCATCCGCCGAGTTCAATGTCGTCGCCGATCCCGAAGCCGCGCGCGTCGTGTTTAACGCCGGGATTCCGATTACGATGGTCGGGCTGGAAGTGACCGGGCAGGCGCGCATTACCCCGCACGATGTCGCTCGAATGCGCGCATGCAATACGCCCTCGGCGCGCATTGCGGCGGACATCATTGACTTCATCAATACCGCCGGTTGGAGCGCCGGAGAAATCTACGACGCCTGCGCGGTGGCGGCGCTCATCGAGCCGCCCATCCTGACGACCAAAGCCATGCGCGTTGATATCGAATTGCGCGGCGAACTGACTCGCGGTCGCACCGTGGCTGACATCTCAGGCCGGCAGAAGAAAGAGCCGAACGTGGATGTCGGGGTGGGGATCAATCGGGGGAGATTTATTGAGATCATGCTGGAGGGATTGGGGAGTGTCTAGCGCCGTCGTTTCCCGTATGCTCGCCGCGTTCGATGCGCCGCCATACCGCTGGCTGTGGTCGAGCAACTTCCTGCACTCGGTCAGCCTGACGATGTACTCTCTGACGATCGGCTGGCTCGCTCTCAGCCTCGGCAACTCGCCGTTTTGGGTCGGCTTGGTGGCCGGCCTGATGGGCGTGGGGCAGATGGGCTTTGGCTTGTTCGGCGGTGTCCTCGTCGATCGCCTGGACAAACGTCTCGTGCTGATTTATTCGCACCTCGCCAGCGGCGCGGTGATGATGGCGCTCGGCATTCTGGCCGCGACCAATCTCATCGCTCTGTGGCACGTCCTCCTCGCCGCGTTGATGCAGGGGGCTTTGTTGTCAGTCCACGTGCCGGCATCCAACGCGATGACCTATCAGATTGTCGGGCGCGAGCGTTCGATGAATGCCTCGGCCGCCGGGATGATGAGCTGGACGCTCTCGCGCATCGCCGGGTCAATGATCGCCGGGGCGCTGATCTCGACTCTGGGAATCGGCAGTTCTTTTGTCGTCACAGGCGGATTCTCGGTCGCCAGTTCACTGCTCGCCCTTCTTATTCAGGGGGCGTTCAAGTCGCCCGCCTCGTCCGAGTTGTTCTGGCGCTCCGCCGGAGAGGGAATCAAATACGTTTGGGCCAACGCCCCTTTGCGCCGCCTATTGACGCTCAGCCCGATGGTCGAAATGTTCGGCTTCTCGTTCTACGTCATGCTCCCGGTTGTGGCCCGTGACGTCCTTCAGGTGGGAGCGTCGGGCCTGGGCTACCTCTCGTCGGCGGCCGGCGTCGGCGCGACGGTGGCGGCGTTGGCTGTGGCGGGTCTGGGCGATTACAGGAACAAGGGCGGATTGTTGTCCTTTGCGGTTGTCGGCGCAAGCCTGTCTCTCATTCTGTTCGCGCTGTCACGCTGGTACGTCGTCTCTCTGTTCGTGGTGACCCTCGCGGGCGGCACGCTGGTGATCTACGACGTGCTGATGCAAACGTTGTTTCAATTGCTGTCCTCAGACGAGATGCGCGGGCGCGTGTTCGGTCTGTATGCGCTGACCTTCGGCTTCACTCCGTTGGGCGGCTTCGTGGCGGGGACGTTGGCGACGGCCCTCGGCGCGCCGTTGACTATCGGCGTCGGCGCGAGCGTCGTCCTGGCCTACGCTCTCGGAAGCCTCAAGCCGATCGCAGGGATTCGGCCAATGGGCGATCAGGCCGCCCCCCAGCCGGCCGATTGATGCCGGCTCGCATCAACTCCTCGCATTGGCTCCAAACCGCGCCCGACTTTTCCAGCGATGCCGTCACGCTCCCGGCGCGCGCTGAGATCGCGATCCTCGGCGCGGGCGTCATGGCCAGTGCGCTGGCTTATTGGCTGGCGCGGCGCGGACAATCGCCGCTCGCCGTCGAGCGCAATCCGATCCCGTCCGCCGGGGCAACGGGGCGCAGCGGCGGACTGCACGCGACCGGCCCGAACCACGCTTACGCCACCGCGATTGAAAGGTTTGGCCGCGCTTCGGCGCGCGAAATCTTTGCGGCGACGATCCTCAATCAGCAACTTCTTGAGGATGTGCTCGCGCGCGAGGCCATTGATGCCGATTACGCCGTCACCGGCTTTCTCTCGCTGGCGGCTCGCGCCGACGAGGTTGAAACACTGCGTGCCTCGGCGCGTGAACTGAGCGCCGATGGCTTTCCCGCCGAGGGGCTGGATCGTGATGCGGCAGGCGGATTCGAATGAGACCCTTCGAACGGGCGGATCATGAACAAATCGACGCGAATCCCTTACGGCCCCGACCAACTTCAATTCGGCGACTTGCGCCTGCCCTCCGGCCCCGGCCCGTATCCGGTCGCCATCGTGATTCATGGCGGCTTCTGGCTCGCCTTCTACGATCTGACGCTGATGGACTCGATCTGCGCCGCGCTCACGGAGGCGGGCGTGGCGACCTGGAACATCGAATACCGGCGAGTTGGCAATCGCGGCGGCGGCTGGCCCGGAACTTTCCAGGATGTCGGATTGGCCGCCGATCATTTGCGCGAACTCGCGCCGCGAAACAATCTCGATCTGGATCGCGTTGTGTCGCTGGGGCATTCGGCGGGTGGGCACCTCGCGCTGTGGCTGGCGGGGCGTCATCGGATTCCGGCCGGCAATGTGCTGTCGAGCGGCACGGGCGGGCCGTTACCGCTGAAGACGGTGGTGTCGCTGGCGGGGGTCAACGATCTCGAATGGGCGGCGCGGCGCAGGGTGGGGATGGGGGCGGTGGAGCGGTTGATCGGCGGCGGCCCGGACACGCATCCCGAGCGTTACGCAGTCGGCTCGCCCGCCGCGTTGTTGCCGCTGGGCGTGCGGCAGGTTCTCATTCACGGCACTGACGACGACATCGTGCCATTCGAGATCGGCCGCGCCTATCGCGATGCCGCCGTCGCGCGCGGCGACGACGTAAGCCTCGTCGCGCTGCCCGGCGCGGGGCACTTCGAAGTCGTCGATCCCGGATCGCGCGAATGGCCGCAGATCATGAGTGAAGTATTGAAACTGGTCGACGGAGCGTCTCAAAGATGATGCGGATAAGGTGGATCCACCGGAGTCGGCGAACCCGATCCGCCCGGCCTATCCGGGCGTGACGGTAATTGGCTGGTTTCCCGGCTTGCCATCGAATGCTATAATACCGTTGCGGAGCGGAAAGCAGAATGACCACTCGCGAAAGACTCACTGCCCTCGTCGAGCAACTTCCCGAGGATAAACTGCAACTGGCTTTGGAGCGGATCGAGCCGTTGACAGCAATGACAAGCCGGCCAGGCGTGGCGAAGGACGAAAAGCCCGAACCCGTCGAGTTTATCGTTCGAGATGTGCCGCGCCGCAGAATCCGGCTTCCAATCCGTGTCCGGCTGAAGGAGCCTCGGCACAAGGTGACGATGGAAATCGGCGGCATATCGGAGGCTCATGCCGCTGCCCTCGATGCCTTGGCGGCTAACGCTAGATGGTGGAATGACCATCGGGCGGAGATTGCTGCCGAATTCCACGACACTCACGTCGCCATTTCGCAGGGGAAAGTCTTTCGGGGAAAATCGTATTTCGACGCACTGGCCAAGGCCCGATCAGCGTATCCGAACGATACCCCGTTTATCATTCGGCTCTACAGTTCAACCCCTGCAACCGCGCATGCGAATTGATGGGCAATGGATCTCGGACGAGTTGGGGACCATGTCTCCTGTCATCGGGGGGACAGTCATCATCTCGGACGGCGAATATCCGACGCTATTCCTGGTGGACACCGGGGCCGAGCAAACTGTGCTCGGGTCTGATTTCGCAGAAGCCCTCGAACCCTACAAGATGACAATGGCTGATGCGTATCTCATCAGCCCGGCTGGCAAAGTGGACAGTTATAGCGCTCGCGTGCGACTTGCTTTTGTGGATACGACGGGCAGGAAAATCGGCTTTGGGTTGACTTGCTCTGTCCTCACCGATCCGACACAGGCCAATACACATCTCTTGGGCCGCGATATCCTCGACGAGTTCACTGTGATTTGCGACCGTCGGGGGAACGTGGTGACGCTGCTGTATCCTCCTCATACTTACCAGATCGTCGGCTGAGGCATCTGTCGATTCCCGAACCCTCAACTTCGACCTCTATGCCCCGCATCAACTATCTCAACGAAAAAACTGTCGAAGCCGACACAAGCACGCCCATTCTTCAGGTCTCGCTTCAGAACGGTATCCCGCACACGCACGTCTGCGGCGGCAACGCCAGATGCTCGACCTGCCGCGTGTTGGTGCTCGAAGGCATCGAGAACTGCTGCGCCCGGAACGAAAAAGAGCAGAAGATGGCCGAGCGCCGGAACTTCAGCCCCCGCGTCCGGCTGGCCTGCCAGACCACCCTCACCGGCGATGTGACTCTGCGCCGGCTGGTGCTCGACGACGAAGACAAAAACCTCGTCGTCCAGGAACTCCGGGGCGACGCGCCGCGCAGTGTCGGCGAGGAGCGGGCCATCGCCATCATGTTCTCCGACATCCGCAACTTCACCGCTTTCTCCGAAGCGAACCTGCCTTACGACGTCATCCACGTTCTCAACCGCTATTTCGGCCGCGTCGGCCCGATCATCAATCAGAATCAGGGGCAAATCAACAACCTGATAGGCGACGGGATCATGGCTCTCTTCGGCGTCGAGGACCCAACGGACGCAGCTGTCAACGCCGTGCGCGCCGGTCTTGAAATGTTGACGTCCGTCGAAGCGATGCAACCCTACTTCCAGGCCCAGTTCAAGATCAACCTCCGTATCGGGATCGGGATTCACTACGGCACGG
>JACQED010000005.1 GCA_016200785.1 Chloroflexota bacterium | reverse complement strand
CTCGCCACGCGCCTCTTGGACCCGGCGCACAGCGTGGTGAAGCCGATTACGGCTCCGGCGTATCGGGGAGGGAAGAAGGCGAGAGCGGGGAGAGGCAAGAAGAGAGGGTAGTTGGGATGACGACGGGCGAAGGCGCTGAAAAGCGAACGGTGTATAATCGGTTGCGGAGGCTGTTATGATGATGCCCGTTAGCATTCAGGCTGTTTATCGAGACGGCACGCTACAACCCAAAACCAAATTAGATTTGCCCGACGACACGCCGGTGCAAGTGCTGGTCATGCCGCTGACTGCCACAGGCAAGCCATCTCTTTTTGGGGCTTTCCCGCAATTGGCGGCACTCAGCGACGAGATCGTCTGGGCCAAGCAATTGTTGAATGAAAGTCTGGGCAAACAGATGACACTGCTAAGTGAGGCGGCTTAGTTCATGGCCGTGTACGTTGCCGACACTCACGCTCTGGTCTGGTATCTTGCCGGGTCACCTCTGTTGGGGGAGGCGGCCCGGCGCGCGTTCGACGAGGCGGTGAGCGGAGAGAGCCGGGTGATTGTTGCGGTCATTTCGCTGGCCGAGTTGGTGATGATGGTCGAGAAGGGTCGGAGCGAAGTTGAGATTGCGGCAGTGATGGCAACTTTGCGCGCCGCTCCCGGCTTTGAGATTAGACCGCTGACGCCTGAGGTCGCGCTCAGCATCCAGTCGCTTATCGCCCTACGCGATATTCACGACCGGCTAATCGTGGCTGAAGCCATTGCAAATAACGCGACTTTGGTCACTCGCGATCAGTCCATTACTTCCTCTGGGCTCGTGCCGATTATCTGGTGATTGACGAGTAAATCTTCCAACACCTGCCACACCAGCCGATATTTCGCGCCGAGGCGCAGGCGATGATGCCCCTCGTGCCCGGCCAATTCTTTGCTCCGAGGCGGACGCAGATCGTTTGCCAACTCCGCTTGCCACAAATCGGCATCTTCCGGGTCAGCCTCGGCGTGGCCATTGCCCGCCAAGTATTCAAGGAATTCAATCTCCAAGACTCGCCATCCGCTTTTCCGCTGGCAATCCGCTGAAAGTTCCCATCGCCGCATCACCGATCGCGCTGATTTCGCCGAGGCGATGGCCCATCCACGTTTTCAGCGCTCCCGCCACGCCGACTCAAACCGCTCAACGACCTCCGGATTTGCAAGCGCGTCGGCGAAATCTCTCAGCCACTGACGGATGTAAGCCACGTTTAGTTTTACACCCCGCCGATCAACCACACCTTGAATATCGCTCAGGTCCTGTGGCCGCCCCGCGACGGCTTTGTGGATAATCAGGTATTCCGCCGAGCACAGGCGAATGACTTTGCCAGGCTCGATCTCGTAATCTACCGCGCGTGCGAAGAGTTGATCTTCGTAGCCGGGAAGGGCAAGCGAGATGTCCACCTCGACGCCGTTGCTGGCGGTGATCAGCACCATGCGGGTCTGGCCAGCAAAGCCGACCGGGTCTGCTGAACGCGAGGGAAAACGCTCGGTGATGAGGCGGACGAGCGGGGCGGAGCCGGTGATGAGAGGTGAGGCAACTGAAAGATCGGCATCGGCCGTCAACCGCGCATTGCCCCAGACTTGAACGGCCAGCCCGCCGATGAGCGCATAAGGCAGGTCGTGTTCAGCGAAAAAATCGCCGACCTCCCATGCGGCGGCGAAGGGTTCAATCATATCAGGCCTTTGCGCCGCGCGAGGGCCTCAAAGGCCTGGCGCATGCCGATCTTGTGCTCCAGTTTCCTGCGAGCTATCGCTTCCCAGTTTCCGCCTGCCTGCTGCCCGGTGCGCTTCCACGTTTCGTATAGCGAGGCGAATATCTCGCGCGCCTCCGCGTCGGTCATTGTCTTCAGCTGGGCGCGGCGCTCGGCCTCGGTGATCTTGTTGACCTCCGCGTAGCCGGCGAGGGTTTGGAGGAGGATATCGCGGTCGAGTTTGGGCGGCATCTGGAAATTCCGTTGAACGTTGGGATTATACTGCGAATAATTCGCCGGGCAAATGGGTTATAATTTGCCTCTATGCCCGAACTCCCAGAAGTCGAAACCTTCGCCCGCCAATTGCGCGCGCCGCTCGTCGGACGGACAATTACTGGTGTCGCGATCAAGTGGCCGCGCCACGTCGCCACCCCCTCGCCGCGCGAGTTTGCCGAACGCATCCGCGGGCAAAGGATAGAGACGGTCACGCGACGCGGTAAGTATCTCGTGCTGGAGTTGAGCGGCGACGCGCTGCTCATCCATCTCAAGATGAGCGGCGATCTCACAGTCGTGCCAGCCGGGTCGGCGCGGGACAAGCACGCGCATACGATCTTTCATTTGAACGACGGCAACGAGTTTCGGTTCAGCGACACGCGCAAATTCGGGCGGGTGTATCTGGTCTGTCAGCCGGAGGAAGTGACGGGCAAGTTGGGACCGGAGCCGCTGGCCGCCGAATTCACGGCGAAGGAGTTGGGGCAGCGATTGGCCGCGCACTCGCGCGCGCTCAAGCCACTGTTGCTCGACCAGACCTTTCTCGCGGGTGTGGGAAATATCTATGCCGACGAGGCGTTACATATGGCAGGGTTGCATCCGCTGCGAAAAAGCGATGCCCTACGCGCCGACGAAGTGAAGCGGCTGTGGCGAAGCATCCGCCGCGCGCTCAATAGCGGCATCCGGCACAACGGCGCGAGCATTGATTGGGTGTATCGCGGCGGCGACTTTCAGAATCACTTTCGAGTCTATGGGAGGCAGGGCGAGCCGTGTCCGGCTTGCGGAACGCGCATCCGGCGCATCACCGTGAGTCAGCGTGGCACGCACTTCTGCCCGCATTGCCAGAGGAAGCGCTAGCTCATGAATCCCGATCTCTTCATTCCGATAGGTCTCTGCGGCGGGGCCTTCGCCCTCGCGCTCATCGGCCTCGCCCTGCGCATGATGCGTCAGGAGCGTGAGGCTGAGCCGACAGAGTCGCCGCCGACGGCGAGCCAACGGCCGGACGTTCCGCTGGCCGAGGTCCAAGCGGCGACGCCTCCCGGAGTCTCCGTCAGCCGCCCCGCCGCGCCGCGCCCTGACGGGATGACCGAAGTGATGCGGGTTCTACGCCATCCTCAGCGCAGTGGCGTCATCGTCGAAATCAACGGCCGACGCTACACGCGGGCAAGCGAGATCAAAGATAGACGTCAAGAGGTAATTCTGCTCAATGCGATCGCCGAACTCCAGCAGTTCGCGGAATCCGGCGTCGCTGTTCCCGTCGTGTTGGAGACGGAGGCGCCGGCAGCCGCGCTGCCCGATAAGCCGGACACATTGCAAATGCCTAGTATGAACCCCATCAAGCAGATGTTCATTCTGCGTGACCGCGAACTCAAGAAGGCGCGAGAGAAGAACGAGGGTCAGCCGCAGACGATAGTCGAGCAAATTGAGGCGATACTGGTCAAACGCCTGATTGGGTCGCCGTTCGAAGATCGCAGTATCCACATGCGGCCCGGCCTGCACGGCGGAGCGCACATTGACGTGGACGGACGGGCGTACGAGTCGGTCGAGGATGTCCCGGATGCGGAAGTCAAGGAATTCATCAAAGCCGCGATCCGCGAATGGGAGAAAACTTACGACCGGCTGGAGAAGAAAGGGGTCGGGAGTAGATTGTAGGAGATGTGGGAACTGCGAGAAATGAAACGGGACTGGCTTTCACGATGCCGGTCCCGTTTTGATTCTACGCCGCGCGCAACGCCGGCAAGCCGAGCATCTTACGGAAGCGGGCGACGAGGTCGGCCTTCTCGCCCGGCGGAACGAAGGCGCTTTCGGCGGCCGTGATGATGGTACGCTTGACGTCGTCAATCTCGAAGCCCAACCTTTCGACGGCCACCATATATTCGTGCGTGAGCGTCACATCGCACACGCTGGGATCGTCGGTGTTGATCGTGGTGCGCAGGTTCAGCGAATACAAATCGTGCAGGGGATGATCTTCCAGCCGCGCCACCACGCCGCTCTGCACGTTGCTCGTGACGCACACCTCGAATGTGGCCTGGCGCTCGAGCGCGAGTTGGACGACGCTCGAATCTTCGACGACGCGGACGCCGTGCCCGATACGCATCGCCGACATTTGCTCGATGGCCTCGCGCACCGTATCCGGGCCCGTCCATTCGCCGGCGTGGACGGTGATGCCGAGGCCGGCGGCGTGCGCCTCGACGAACAGCGGCGCGAACGGGCCTGACCCGAAATTCACCTCGTCGCCGGCCAGATCGAGGCCGGTGATCCCTTTGCCGATGCGGTCCACCGCGATCTGCGTGACTCGGCGGCCAACGTCAACCGGCTCGTGCCGGTTGAAACTGGCGATCAGCCGCACCTGAATGCCGAAGTCGGCCTGCGCGCGATTGACGGCTTCGATCACCCAGTCGGCCACATCTTCAAGCGCGAAGTTCTGAGCCTTAGCCAGCGCCATCGGAGTGAAGCGCAGTTCCAGGTACTTGATGTTGTCGGCAGCGGCGTCGGCGACCACCTCGTAGGCCAGCCGGCTCACGCCTTCGGGTGTTTGATAGAAGCGGCGCAGAACGTCGAACTTGGCCAGGAAGTCGCGGAAGTCGCGGTCGTTCTCGGTCACCTGCACTAGCGGCCTGAGCGCTTCGATGTCGCTGGCGGGCAAGTCGAGGCCGTGTTCGTGGGCGATCTCGACCAGCGTCTCCAGGCGAAGCGATCCTTCAAGATGCCGATGAAGATCGATTTTCGGGAGAGCCCGCAGAGTTTCGCGCAGGGCGGAGTCTGTGTCGTGGTCGTGTGGAGGTGCGCGCATCAGTGTTCAGCGAGTGCTTTCCGGCACGTCGGGCGTCAACATGGATTGGCCCTGCGCCGCGTAGAGGGTCGGGCGCATTGTGCCGCATAGCGACCGTTGATGCAATGGGAACATTTCTCCCCCTTACCGTTCCCGCAGAAGCCACGACCAATAGCGCCAAGCCACGCCGAGGCTGAGCGTCAGGCCGAGAGCCAACGGGAGGTGATACCACGATAGAAGCAAGTCGGCGGCCCGCGTGACCGCGGAGCTTGCTCGTTCGACGGACAGACTCACGCCCGCCAGATACGCCAGCAGTGCCAGGCCGGCGAGTCCGGCGCTCACGTAGAACCAGCGATAGTGTGGCGGCATCTTGATGACCGCGCCGAGCCGATGCGACAACATTCCGAAGATAACCAGCATGTAGACGATCGCGCCGAGGCCGAGAGCGCCGCCGAGATTCGCCAGCAGGCTCATTTCCGCCTCCCGGTCATCAGATTCAGCAAGTACGCCCCCAAGCCGATGAGGCACGCCCCGCCCAGGAAGCGCAGAAGGTCGCCGATCAGATCGCTGGCCGCCGCGCCATCGTTCCACACGACCCGCAACCCGGCCACCAGAAAAGATGCCGCCGGAACCAGGAAGAGCAAGTATCCGGTCGAGACCCGAGCCTGTCGCTGGTAGAAACGCCCGATGAGCAGGAGGCCGAGCAAAAGAGCGGCGACGATCACTCCGTTGTAGAGAGCCGCAATGCGGGCCAACGCCGCCGTCGTCATTTGTGAACGAAAGCCTGATCGAACGCCTCAGCCATGCGCCTCGGACTGCCGGACATGATGCCTTCGCGCCCCTCGAATCGCGCCTGCACTTCGAGGCCGCGACCGGTCACCTCGAACTGGCGGATGTCGCGCGCATGCTCGCTGCCGCGGACCTTGAGAACGAGCATGGCTTTGCGAACTGCCGACTCGATCTCGACGTAGCGCATGAGCGTGTAAGAGTCCACGACGAAGGCGATGTCTTCTTCGCCTTCGCCCGTTCCCGCGTCGCCGAGCAGAGCCGTGCTTTCACGGGTCAAGACGAGCGTCAGCCCTTCGCGTTTGAGGGCATTGATGAACGTGTAGACCGACTCGCGCAGAGCCAGTGGGTCGGGCGCGAGTCGCTCGAAGTGCGACAGGCTGTCGACCAGCACCCGCCGCGCCCCTACCTCGCGAGCCATTGTTTCGATCCGGCCACCGACCTGCCGCAGGTCGCTCAGCGACACTTCGGGGCTGGTGAGCACCACGCGCAGTTTACCGGATTGTTCCAAAGCGCGAAAGTTCCAGCCAAACGAGGCCGCATCGCTGTAATACTGTTGGGGGAACTCCTCGAAGGTGAGGATCAGGCCCGGCTCGTCGAATTGCGCGACACCGTTGTAAATGAACTGCATACCCAGCGTTGTCTTGCCGGTGCCCGGCGCACCCTCGACGAGATTCGCCGTCTGCGGCAGATAGCCCCCGCCGAGCATGTCGTCGTATCCCTGGATGCCGGTGCGGACTCGGTTCACGTTCGGCCTCTCAGCGTTTGTTCGAGCGAATGATGTAGTGGATGGCCGCGACGCGGAACTGCCGGTCGTCGCAGGCGGCGACGAAACGAGCAATCAGGTCGAGTGTGCGCGCGTCGCCCGTCAGCGAGTAGATCGGCAGGTTGCCCAGCGGATGAGAAACCAGGATGCCGCTCTCGGCCAGGTCGGCGAGTTCGGCGGCGATGGCGGTCGCCTCGCGCCCCGCGTAACGCGCGATGTTCTCGGCCGTGTCGCTGGTGTGCGGATTCTCGTGAAAGAACCGGACGAGATCCCACTTGATGAATGTGTTGACTTTGGCTTTGAGGAACGCAAGGAGTTCCTGATCCATTTCGGCGATCGTGCGACCGGCCAAGTGGAAAACGGTTGACTGCCCGCTCATGGGATCTCCTCACACACCTCTTAGCGACGACCGGCGCGGTCGTCGCTAGCGCTGCCTGTGCTTTCGCCGCTTGGCGCTCTTCGACATACCGGCCGATTCGGCGACGGCAACCGCCGTGCCCGCGCCGGCAGCCTGTGCGGCGACGGTCTCGCGCCCCGGAGCGGGTTCGCCGGAAGACGATCTCCCATGACAATTCTTGAATTTTTTGCCCGAGCCGCACCAGCACGGATCGTTGCGCCCGACGGTTCGCGCCTGCGCCGGGAGGCTGGCCGCGCGCGCAGTATCCACCTCCGCCTGCACGGTCGAGAGATCGCGCGGGCGATACGTAAAGAGGCGGCTCACCACCCCGGCGCGCATGTTCACGATCAATTCCTGGAAGAGGTCGTAGGCCCGGCTCTTGTATTGAATGAGCGGGTCGCGCTGAGCGTAGGCCTCCAGCCCGACCGAGGTGCGCAGGCCCTCGACGGCGGTGAGGTAGTCAATCCACAATTGGCCGCTGACCTGCAACATCAACTGGCGGTGGAGGCCATTGGAAAGTTGGCGGCCCAATTCGTCGCGCACTTCCGCGAGAGTCGCGCCGTCGAGCGATCCCACCGGCGTCTCGGCCATTGAGTTGAAATGCTCGTCGTCGAGAACGCGGCGCAGGCCTGTGCGAGTCTCCGGATCGAGCGCGTTCATCGGCTGGGTGGCCACGCGCCGCAATTCGGCTTCACCCCAACTCCGCCTCTGCATCGCCAGCGCGCCGTGGAAGTGCTCGAGCAGGTCGGCCTTGAGTGACTCCGGATCCTCGTCAGCGGTCTTGTCGGCGGCGAGGAAGATCAGCGGGAGACGCTGAGTGCGGACGGTGACGGTGCGGTGCGTGCGGCGATCGACGATCGTCTGCCTGCCCCAGGCGATCTCGATCAGCACTCGGGCGAGCAGGCTTCGGCCCGGCCGCCCGCCATTGACACGACTGAGATGCTCGTCGAGTTCGCGGCCGATCTCGGCCAGGTGGCGCCCGGCGCGGGCGGCGCGCGCCGACTCAAGCGCGCCGGAGATCTGGCGGCGCAGATCGGCCCAGTCCACCTCCATCGAGAGTTGGCCGATTTTCAACTGAAGGCCGGTGCGACGCTCGATGCCGGCGATGACGTGCGCGGCGGCGTTCAGGCCAGCGGTGGATTCGGCGAAATCCGCGAGGGTGCGCTTGAGCGAACGCAGATCGAGGCCGCGGCCGTTGGGCGGCGGGATCTGAATGCCGATCGAATCGCTCGCGGCCTTGACCAGCGCGCGCGCCTCAACCGGTTTGCCCGATTCTTCCGCTTCGAGTTCGACGCCCTCCATCGCGGTTTCGGCGCGTTCGCGGCGTTCTTTGGCCGTGGCCTCGGCGCGCTCTTCGCCTCGGTCGATCAGCATATCGGCCAATTTGTCAAGGTGTTGCTTCTCGGCCTGGAGGGACTCCTGCGCCAGGCGGAGGATGGCGGCTTTGGCCGTCGGGACGTCGCCCGGCTCGCTCAGATCGCGCAAGAGGATTTCGACGGTGTACGACGGGAACAATTCGCCGCCTTCGGCGAGGGGCGGCTGAGTCTGCTCGGTCCACTCCAGCAAGCGCCACAGGCCGTCTTCGTCGGCGGTGGTGAGGTCAACGCGCCGCCCGATCTCGGCGACGAGCATCTCGTCGAGGTCTTCGGCCAGATCGTCTTTGGTGAAGATGCGATCGCGCTGTTGGTAGATCTTGTTGCGCTGTTCGTTCAGCACGTCGTCGTATTCGAGCAGGTGCTTGCGGATGTCGAAGTTGTAGCCCTCGACGCGCGACTGTGACTGCTCGATGACTCTGGAGACGATGTTGGCGGCAATCGGCACGGAGTCGTCGATCTTCAGCCGCTCCATCAGGCCCGACACGTTGGAGCCGCCGAAGCGACTCATCAATTCGTCTTCGAGCGAGAGGTAGAAGCGCGAAGAGCCGGGGTCGCCCTGACGCGCGGCGCGCCCGCGCAGTTGGTTGTCAATGCGCCGCGCCTCGTGCCGCTCGGAGCCGACGACGTGCAGGCCGCCGAATTCTTTCACTCGCACCATGTCGGCCATCTGGTTGCGGAAGAAGTTGACTTCGGCCTCGTAGATGCCGTAGTCGGCCGGGTTGAGTTTCTCCAGGGCGGCCAACTGCTCTTCGGGCGTCATGTCGTACGGATCGGCGTAGCCGTTCTTCTTCAAGACGCGGCTGACGGAAATGATGATCTCGTCGGCCAGCTCGCCGCCGAGCTTGATATCCACGCCGCGCCCGGCCATATTGGTGGCGATCGTCACCGCGCCCAGCCTCCCGGCGTCGGCGATGATGCGCGACTCCTCGTCGTGCTTCTTGGCGTTGAGGACGTTGTGGGGAATGCCGGACTGCAGGACTTCGGCGAGGCGGCGCATTGCCGATTGCGGACTGCTTGCGCCCCGCTCTGCGGGGTTGCCGGCTGCCGATCGAGGTTCAGATCGAGAGAGTTCATCCTCGGTAATCCGCAGTATCGTCGCCAGCCGCGCGATGTTCTCCGGGACCTGCGGGTTGGGGTTGATACCGAGTTCCTTCGCCAGAGGGCGGAAGTCGGCCGGGCTTAGCTCGTTGATGTTCTTGTTCAAGGGCTGAAGCGGCTCGATCAGTCTGCCGTCGTCCGAGCCGGGGTTGGCCGCGAAGTAGGCTTCGCGAAGGAGAATGATGAGCGCGAGTTTGCGAAGCGGCTCCGGGCGCAGACGGGCGGAGAGGCGTTCGGATAACTCGACCGAGGTCGTCCCGGCGAGGATCGGCTGGCCGAGGCTGTGGCGCGCGAGGATCTCTTCGCCGATGGCGCGCAGTTTGGCTTCTTCGGTGCGGAAGACTACGTCGGGGTAATCCTTGCGGCGATGGAACAGGTCGGTCTGCGGATCGCTCTTGCGAACGAAGACACCGTACTCGAAGCCGTCTTCGCGCCGCTTGACCTCGACCAGTTCCGCGTTCGGGCGCATCGCCTGGTATTCAATGTTGGTCGGGATCGGCAAGACGCCGAGTTTGTATATCTTGTCGAACTCTTCGGACTCGGTGACCGCCGTGCCTGACATGCCGGCGAGTTTGTCATAGAGGCGGAAGTAGTTTTGCAGAGTGATCGTGGCGTAGGTGATGTTGTCTTGCTCGACGCGCAGGCCCTCTTTGGCCTCGACCGCCTGATGCAGACCGTCCGACCAGCGGCGGCCCGCCATCTTGCGGCCAGTGAATTCGTCCACGATGATCACGTGCCCGGCCTCGACGAGGTAATCCTTGTTTTTCCTGAAGATGAACTCAGCGCGCAGAGCCTGCTCGAGGTTGCCGATCAGTTTGGCCTGTTCGGGGGTAACGGCCTCCGGGTTGTCCGGGTCGCGCAAGGGCTGGCCGAGAATCTTTTCGATGTGATCGTAGCCCTGCTCGGTGAGGGCGATGCTCCGGCCTCGCTCGTCGATCTCGAAGTCTTCTTTGGTCAGTTGGCGCACGGCGGTCGCCATTTGGTAGTAGACCGCCGGGTCGTCCGGCGCCGGGCCGGAGATGATGAGCGGGGTGCGGGCTTCGTCGACGAGAATGTTGTCCACTTCGTCGACGATGGCGTAGTAACGCCCGCGCTGGACGCGCTCTTCCAGCCGAAAAGCCATGTTGTCGCGCAGGTAGTCGAAGCCGAATTCGTGGTTCGTGCCGTAAGTGATGTCGGCACGATAGGCCTCGGCGCGATCGACGATCCGCAGGTGCAATTCCTCTTCGCGCGCCGCTTCCTTTTCGGGATCGAAGATCAGCGCCTTGCGGCCACCTTCGCTCCGTGCCGCTTCCTGCAAGATGCCGACCGACATGCCGAGCGCGTGGTAGATGGGCCCCATCCAGCGCGCGTCGCGACGGGCTAAGTAGTCGTTGACGGTGATGAGGTGGACGCCTTTGCCGAGAAGGGCGTTGAGGTAGAGCGGGAGGGTGGCGACGAGCGTCTTGCCCTCGCCGGTGCGCATCTCGGCGATCCGGCCTTCGTGCAGAACCATGCCGCCGATGAGTTGAACGTCGTAATGGCGCTGGCCGATTGTCCGCTTAGAGGCCTCGCGCACGGCGGCGAAGGCTTGCGGCAGAAATTCAGTGACGGCGGCTTGCTCGATCTCTTTGCGTTCTTTGGGATCGTCAACGCCGTCCAGCTCATCGGCGATCTGCGCGCGGAACTCGTCGGTCTTCTGGCGCAGAGCTTCGTCCGATAGCTCGGCAAGCTGTGTTTCGAGTGCGTTGATTTGCTCGACGACTTCCGAGTAACGGCGAATATCTTTCTTATGCGGGTCGCCGCCGAGTTTCTTTAGAAGGGGAAGCATTCCTCACCGAGTCCTTTTGGTAAGATCAGGCGAGGATTATAGCACAGGGGAGAGGGAGAGGGGTAGTTGGAGTCAGCGCGAAACTCTAGCGATTGGCGCGCACCTGTTCCAAGTTCAGCACTTGCATAGTTTCGTCGCCCATCGCAACGGCATAAATGCCCTGCTTGGTGAGATAGGTGACAATGTCGTCAGGCAAGTATAGCGACGAAAAAACGGGGATGAGCGGCTTGTCTCTGTATTCCGGGAAGAAGACGAAGAACTCGCGGCTCTTCAAGAATTCCACAAACTCTCCGGCGTACTCCGGCCGCACCGTCGCCTTCGTCTGGTTGAACAGCACGGCTTTCGATCCCGCCGCGATGACGTCGAACTCGCGCCGTTGGTTGGTCACTGGATGCCACCTCTCCAGCCGATATCCGAAAGTCTCGAGTTTGCCGCAGTCCAGTTCGGCCTGCACCATGCGGCGGAGGCTGGGGGCGATGATGTCCTCCACAATGGTGCCGAGGCGGTTCGAGATATCGCCCAATTGGCGAGCCAGTTCGCGGCGTTCGGCTTTGGCCTCGTCGCGGTCCCTCTCCGCCCTAGCGTTCGCTTCCTTGCGGTCCCTCTCCGCCCTAGCGTTCGCTTCCTTGCGGTCCTTCTCCGCCCGGGCGTTTGCCTCTTCGGCGGCATGCTCGAGGCGCAGAATCGCCATGTTGACTTGCGCCATGAGGTCTTCCAGCCGGTCTACTCTTTCTTCAGTCGTTAACATGGTCATTCCTCTCGTGCCAAGTCGTCGCTGGTCTTCACAAGATAGCGGGTTGTCCTCATCCAGCTATTGCGACGACTCTGCGCGAGGATTATAGCACACGGGGAAGGGCGCGGCGAGTCAGGGGGTGATATACCACGTCATAAACGCGACCCCCACCCCATTCATCGTGATTGTCGGCTCGTTGGTCATGTAGTCCTCTGCGTCGTCGTGATAGACCGCCTCGTCGGATTGAAACGCGGCGTAAATGTCTTCGTCGTGCAAGACGATGCCCGTTGCCTCGAAGTCGGCGCGGCCGGCGTGCCGGTGGGGCTGGTCAAAGCGGCCGACAGTGGCGAGGCGGTGATCGAATCGGCGGAAGGCGGGACGTGATTGTTCGCCGGTTGCGGCAAGCCGCCACAGGCAACGATCGCGAATCCCACGGCGACGGCGATTGACAGGCGTCTTTTCATGGTCAAACCCCTAGCCGCGTTGAACCGAACGGTTAGGCGGAATCTCACGGCACGGGCGGCAGATAGAGGCTCAACTGGCGTTCGCTCACGAACGGCACGAAGCCGAGCGAGCGCGAGGTCTCGTAGACCCAGGCGACGTTCTCCGGCTGGAGCGCGTAATCCACCGTGAAGATGGGCTTACCCTTGTCGCGAGCCAGCGTCAGATTACGGAGATAAGACTCACTGCTGACATGCAGGGTGCTGTCGGGATACTGCTCGTACTGGTCGCGGCATTTGGGAGAGAGGCTCTGCGCGTAAGCCTCCGTGTCCACCTCGGCGTCGGTGCGAGGCAAAGGGCAATCGCCCGGCGGGTCGTTGTCCGACGCGCCGTCGAACCAGATTTGTTCTTGTGAGATCGCGTCAACGACATTCAAATACTCGTCGTATTCGACAAGTTCGGCGGCGTTTTGGGCAATAACCACGAATCCGGGCTGGCGGGTGCGGCCAAAGGCGGCGATGTCGCTCACCCAGCGAACCATCTCGGCCAGCGGATCAACGCCATCGCGTTCAGCCACGGCGACCACGTTCGGGTCGGAGTAGGCCTCGACCCAATCGAGATAAACGCCGTCGAAGCCCGCGTCGAGAATGTTTTTCAAGAGCCCATCGCCGCCCAGCCAGATTTGCCGCCACTCTTCGCGCCAGAAGGCGACGGGAAAGTTGCCAGCCCATCCGTCGGGATCGTCGCCGGTGATCCATTCGGGGCTGCCGACGCGCCAGGCGGTTTGCCAGTAGGTGCGATAGTCCTCGGCCTGGCCGATGTCAACGTAGGCGATGACCATTTTGGGATGGGGTGCATTGTGGAGCCGCGCGACGACACTTGCCATCGGATAATCGGTATTGTCCACGTCGGAGGGGATGAAGTCGAGCACGACCAGGTCGTACGTGGAGGCGGCAATCTGATCCACCGACGCTGGCGGCAGATTGACGTCGAGAAGGTACAGCCAGCGCGACACTTGGGCCAGCCGCGCGCGCCTTTCGGCGGGAATCGAGGGAAGGGTTGACTGCGGTTTCGGCGTCGCCGATGATTGAGGCGCGACTGGCCTCGGGGACTCTCCTGTGGGCGGGTTCGGTGTAGCGGGGGCCGGTGGCGCGTTGGCGCAGGCGAAGTTCAAAAGCGCGAGGATCGCCGGCAGTGAACAGAGCACAGCGCGACGAGGGTTAAGACTCCAACCCGGAGGCTGGTTTGTCATCAATCCCCCTCCGAGCCTGCTGCTTCGCGGCAATCTCAAACGAGAGCCGGAGCAATTCCACCGCGCGAACCGCGTCGTCGCCTCCGCGAATACGAAAACTAATCCAGCCGCTGTCGGGCAGAATGCGATGCGCCTCAGCGCGGCCTCACGGATTCTGTCGCTTGGGCCCTTCACATCTCGCTCCGCCCCTGCAACGCCCTTACCAGCGTCGTCTCATCGGCGTATTCAAGATCGCCGCCGACCGGGAGGCCGCGCGCCAGGCGCGTCACCTTCAAGCCGAGCGGCGCGAGTTGCTTTTGAAGATACATCGCCGTCGCTTCGCCTTCGAGCGACGGGTTGGTTGCCAGGATGATCTCGCGCACTTTCGGCTCTTTGGCCCGGGCCAATAATTCGCGGATACGCAGATCGTCGGGGCCGATGTCGTCCACCGGCGAGATCGCGCCGTGCAGGACGTGGTAGCGGCCTTTGAACTCGCGGGTGCGCTCCAACGCCAGCACGTCGAGCGGCTCCTCGACGACGCAGATCGATCCGGTCTCGCGATTCTCGTCGCGGCAGATCGGGCACGGGTCGTCCTCGGTGATGTTGAAGCAGGCCGAGCAAAACCGCGTGCGGGACTTCATCTCGACCAACGCCTCGGCCAGGTTGCGCGTCTGCTCTTCGGGCTGGCGCACGAGAAAGTAGGTAAGGCGCGAGGCGGTTTTGGGGCCGATGCCCGGGAGGCGCGAGAACTCTTCGACGAGCCGGGCGACGGTCTTGGGGATGGCGGACATCTGAATTGTCGGTTTATGATTGCTGATTGCGGATTGCCCGTGCCGTCAGCAATCAGCAATATCTCACAACAGTCCGGGAATCTGGATGCCACCCGTGATCGCCTCCATCCTCTCCTTCGCGCGATCCTGCGAGGTGACGATGGCTTCGTTGACGGCGGCCATTAGGAGGTCGTTGAGCATCTCCACATCGCCGGAGGCCAACACTTCGGGTGAGACTTTGATTGAGACGACGCGTTGGTGGCCGGTGATCTCTACCGTGACCGCGCCACCGCCGACCGACACGCTGAAGACTTCGTTGGCGAGGTCTTCCTGCGCCTTGATCATGTCTTGCTGCAAACGCTGCATTTGCTGGATCATGCCGGCGGGGTTGCCGCCGGGGATGCGGGGGGCTTTGCCTCTGCTCATTGGATTTCCTCTATGGGTCTCTGCCAATATCGCGTATCGCGTATCGCCTATCGCTCGGTAATCCCCCATGTCTCGCGATAAGCCATCGGCGATAAGCGATCGGCGATTTGCTGTCAGCGATTGGCGAGTTTGCCGCCGAGGTCGCGCACGGCGGTGGCGACGACGCCGTCTTCGGGAATCTCATCTTCGGCGGGCGTATCGGCCTCGCCGCCGGGTGACAGAACACATTTGAAGCGGCACGGCCGCCCGAGGGCTTCCTGCAGGGCCGCTTCCACTTTGGGCTGTGTCGCGGCCTGATGAAGTTTCTCGCGGACGATCTCATTCGTGCTCAATGTGATTAGGTCGCCCTCGACTTTGACGGGGCGGCACGAATTGATCAACCCCTGGACGGTCGGGTGCTGTTTGCGCGCGGCGGCTTTGATCTGATCCCACTTGTTTCTGACCTCGCTCAAAGTGAGCGCCGATGACTCGCCGCCAGAGGAGGCCCTGGCCTGCACGGGCCGGTCAGTCGAATCCGCTTTCGCCGTCGTTAGCGGAGGCGCGGGAGCGTCCGCTTTCTTCGGCGGCTTGGCGGCGGCGCCGGGGCGAGACGGCGAACTCGGAGCCGCATGAGCCACGACCGGCGCGGGCGGCGCGGGTTGCGCTTCAGGCAAACTGCATTCGACAAAAGCAAGCTCGAGCGGCAGTTGCGGCTGCCACCCGCCGCGTTGATCGAGTGCCGCGTTGTTGAACGCTCGGATGAATTTCAAGAGGCGGCCCGCTTCAAACAGATTCGCCTGACGCGCCATGACCTCGCGAACATCCTTCGCCGCATCCACCAGCGAGGCGTTGCCCATGCGCACCAACAGCAGGCCCCGCAGATAGTCAACGGTTTGCCGCGCGAACTGGCGCGGGTCAGCGCCGTCGTCCACCGTTTTGTTGATCAGCGTGAGGCCCGCGCCGGTGTCGCCAGCAGCCAGCGTCTCCACCAGGTCTTGCACAGCCTGCCCGACTGCGGTGCCGAGCACAGCCTGCGCGCGTTCGAGCGTGATCGTTTCGTCGGGCGAGGCGACGAGTTGATCGAGCAAACTTACGGCGTCGCGCATCGATCCG
Source organism: Chloroflexota bacterium (assembly GCA_016200785.1). Taxonomy (GTDB): domain Bacteria; phylum Chloroflexota; class Anaerolineae; order Anaerolineales; family JACQED01; genus JACQED01. Next base: position 3,814 of record JACQED010000005.1, on the reverse strand, counting down.
GTGGCCTGCCGGGCGACGACTTCAAGCGCCGCCGGTTCGACCTTGACTCCCTCATCGGCGGCGATGAGTTCCAGTCTGGCGATGATCTCGCTCACCGAGATGCGCCGGAAGTCGAAGCGCTGACAGCGCGAGGTGACGGTGGCCGGGACTTTGTGGACTTCGGTGGTGGCGAGGATGAAGATGGCATGCGCCGGCGGCTCTTCCAGAGTCTTGAGGAGCGCGTTGAAGGCCGCGTTCGACAGCATGTGGACTTCGTCAACGACGTAAACTTTGTAGCGGCCTTGATTCGGGGAGAAGTTGATCTTGTCGCGCAGGTCGCGCACGTCGTCAACGCTGGTGTTGGAGGCCGCGTCGATCTCGATCAGATCGAGAAAGCGGCCCTCGTTGACGGCGAGGCAGTGCGGGCAGGTGTTGTCGGGCCGGCCGGCGACGTCGGGCGCGAGGCAGTTGACGGCTTTGGCGACGAGGCGCGCGGTGGTCGTCTTGCCGGTGCCGCGCGGCCCGGTGAAGAGATAAGCGTGGGCGACGCGGCTGCTCTTGAGCGCGTTGCGCAGTGTGAGGGTGACGTGTTCCTGCCCGACGACTTCGTCCCACGCCATCGGGCGCCATTTGCGATAGAGGGCCTGTGTCATGAAATCTCGCGCAAGAGTGTATCATCCGCGCGCCGATTGCGCAAGACTGATCGCTGAACCGCCGAGATCGTTGAGTGAAGTCATCACCAAGACGCGAAGACTCCAAGTCCCCCAAGCTTTCTTTGTGTCCTTCGTGCCCTTGTGTCTTCGTGGTAAGAAACTCCCTGCGCGGCGGTCCAATGTGAATCGGGATCGGTGCTATAATTCTGGTCAGGCGCGGCGAGCCGTCGGGCGGGCCGCAAGGAGAGCAGAAGATGAATCTGGGACCGACAGAGTTGATTATTATTCTCGTGATCGTGCTGGTGTTGTTCGGCGTGGGCCGCCTGTCCAGGATCGGGGGCGAACTCGGCTCGGGCATCCGCGAGTTCCGCAAGGGCATGTCTGGCGACGAAGAACCAAAACAGGGCGAGACACCGCCCGGCCAGCCGGACGACAAGAAATAGAAAGCATGAGTGAGTTTACAATCGCGGCTCAAACGCTCACCGTTCGCAAGGACGAACCGCTGGCTGTGCCGCTCGAATTCAAAGAAGCGATTGGGCTGGGCGAGGGCGGTACGTATACCGTTGTTCGATTTAACGGCTTGCTGTTGGTGTATCCTAAGCGGCTGGTCAGCCTGCAAATCCTGGAAAACATGCGGCGTGTTTTCGAGGATGACGGCGTGACGCTCGACGCGCTTCTGAACGGGCTGGCCGACATTCGGCAAAAAATATACGACGAGCGATATGCCCATCCATGAGCAAACCGCCCGCCGTATTTCTGGACTCAAGCGTGATCTTGGCGGCGGCCATTTCGACAACCGGGGCGAGCCACGCAATAATCGTGCTGGCCGAGATTGGGTTTATCCGCCCTCTCGTATCGTCTCAAGTGCTCGAGGAGGTCGAACGCAACCTCAAAGCCAAGGCCCCGCGCGCACTCCCTTATTTTGACCAACTCGCCGCTGCGTTGAATTGGGAAATCGCGCCTGAGCCTACGGCAGAGGCCATTGCAGCGTGCGCCCGAGCCAGTGCCCCCAAGGATGCGCCTATCCTCGCCGCGGCCATGGCGGTCAAGCCAGCCCGTCTTTTGACACTCGACGCCAAGCATCTGAATACGCCCGAAGCCAAAGCCATCTCGAAACTGGCGATCCAATCACCGGCTGAATTCGTCGAGGAGATGCGGGCGATTCTGGCGGCGGCGTACGGGCCTACCGAGAAAGGCGACTGAAAGGCGAATCAAGAATCAGCATCTCTCCGGCTATATCCACTTTCGCTCTCTGCAATCGCGGCAGAGGCACTTTCAAGTTGAGCAGGTCGATCTTCTTGTTGATCGCGCCGACCGCCTCGACGAAACGCCGCCGGGCGCGGCCCCAATCGCCGGCGATCAGGTCTCGCTCGCGCTGAGCGTCGAGGTCGCGCCGTTCCCCCAACGCAGACAATCGTCCCGCGCGCCAATCGCGCGAACGGGCGAGGGCCTCACGGGCCTCGTCCACCGCCCCGCGTATCTCGCGATCCAATTCAATCCAATCCGGCACGAAGCCGCCGTTCTTGAGAAGGTGGTTCGCCAGCCGCCACGCCGGGTCTTCGAACGAGTTGCCGCCGAGGGCGATGGGCTTGCCTTCGCCGGGCAGGTTGTCGAACTCTCCCCGCTCCTGCGCCTCGCGGATGATTTTGTCGAGCCACGTCTCTGGTTCGGTCATCTTCTCTCACCGAGGCGAGGTCGTAACCACAAAGACACGAAGATCAGAAAGGCTTCTTTCCTTCGTGCCTTCGTGTCCTGGTGGTAATCTCTCCGTTGGGCTACGGCACGACGAAGGTGGTATGCACCGCTCCGGTCGGATCGACGAGGTTCGCCTTCTCGCCGGTCTGCCAGATGGCGGCGGTCTGATTCCAGTAGAGGTCGGTCACCGTGTTCGTGCCGGTCTTGGTGTGGACTGTCACTGCGCCGCCTTGGAACAAACTGAGGGCCGGGAAGCGGAAAACATTGCCCTGAGAGTCGTGCAGTGTCCAACCTGCGAGGCTCACGTCGCCGCCGACATTGACAATGGTGACTCGTTCCTCGGCCACGTCGCCCGCGCCGATGATGCCCCTGATCGCCAACTGCGGCGCGCCTGCGCTGGAGGGCTGAGTTGAGATCGGCGGCGAAGTCGGCGCAGTCCCGGCGGAAGTCGGCGCGGCGGGCGGGCTGGTCGGGCTTGCCACTGCGGACTCTGTCGGAATAGCCGTAACGGTCGGACTCGGAGTGCGGCTGGTGACCGGGACGCTGAACTCTCCGACCGGGATGATCAACGTTTGGCCCACGTCGAGCACGTCGGGGTTGGTAAGGCCATTGGCGGCCATGAGATTCTCAACCGACACGTCGTACTCGGCGGCGATCTTGCCGAGCGTGTCGCCGGGTTGAACGACGTAGACGGTCGGCGTGATCGTCGCGAGTCCGGTGGTCGCGTTCCCGCCGCCGCCCGTCTGCGTTCCGCTGCTTGACGTTCCGCCCCCGCCGGCAACCGCCGTGCCCTGTTGCCCGTCGGCGGCCGGCCCTCCCGGAGTCAATGCCGCCGGGGGGCCTTGAGGCGTCCTGTCCCGGTGAGTCCGATCCCATACCCACAGCACCGTCAGCGTGACCGTGGCGGAAACTATGGCATTTAAGACGAGGAAGATTGCGAGGCGTTTCCAGAGCATACTTCACCTGCCGTGCAGATGATAGCATACAAAGCCCCAAATCCCAAAATCCAAATCCCAAAGCCAAAGTCAAAATCCCAAACTCCAAATCTCAAACTCCAGATTCCAAATCCGGAAGTGCGACGGACAAAATCAAGAGACCGCGCCTCAAAGGCCGGCGATCAGAGCAATGCCGCACCGCCGCCGAAAACTTGACCGCCTTTCGCCGAGCATGGTACAATGCCGCCACATACACCAGTAACCAGTTACCTCCTTTTTGAATTTGGCAATTGGGATTTGGTAGTTTGCTCCAGCCCCCATCGTCTAGAGGACCAGGACGCGGCCCTTTCAAGGCCAAAACCGGGGTTCGAATCCCCGTGGGGGCACTCGCCACCGGCCGCAATTCGCACGCATCATGACCTGCGCTGGAACACACAACCACGAGTCACCCGTAATACGCGCCTGTCACGGAGTCTGATAGGCGTTTTCTTTTGAACAGGAGCGTGCCATGCCTCGCAAACGCAAGCCGACACCCGCCACGCGCCCACAAGT
>JACQED010000004.1 GCA_016200785.1 Chloroflexota bacterium | reverse complement strand
GGCAGTCGATCCGCTCTCCGCGCACGGTCGGCAAAAGGTATTTGTCGATCTGCTCCCCTCTGCACGCTTGCAGGATGTTGCTCGGGCGCGCGACCAGGGCCTGGAGCGCATAGCTGGTGCGTCCCAATTCGCGCTCCATCAACACCAGGGAAACGGCATCCAGCCCGCCGCCGCCATACGCTTCCGGCATGTTGGCCGCATAGAGGCCATGCTCGAGTGCTCTCTTGATAATCTGCTCTCGCAGTTCAGGGCGCACCTCACCGGTTTGTTCGACCTCATCCTCGTATGGGGCGAGTTCTTTTTCCACGAAACCGCGCACGGTTTGGACGATCATTCTCTGTTCGTCGGTGAGGCCATAATTCATGGTTTTCCAGCTCCTCGGACCATCAGTCCTTCTTCATAGTGATCTGTCGCCCGGCCTGCTTCGGCATCGGCATCTCCTGGTGCGCCGTCATGATGGCGCTTAGCGCCGACAGCACGTCCGGCAAAATGGGTGAGGCCGAGGCGGCTTTCATATTCACGTGAACCAGCAACTGCTCGGTGGTGGCAAGCAATTCCTCAGTGAGGCCGTGAGTCATCGTGTGGAAGAAATGGAGTCGCTTTTCATCCAGTCCCAGCAATTGGGTGGTGAAATGCAACGGCTCGCCACGGCCGACCTCCCGGTAGTAGTTGATGTGTGTCTCCACGGTGTAGAATGAATGACCCGCGGCGCGATAAGTCTCGTCAATGCCGATGTAGCGAAACAGCGCGTCGGAGGCGTCGCCGAAGGCGGTGAGATAACTCGCCTCGGTCATGTGGCCGTTGTAGTCAATCCAGCCGGAGTCCACCGCGCATTCATACAGTCTGAGCGGCTTCCCGATCTCGGCGGCGGGAGTCCAGCGGACGCGATTGATCTTGTCCATCTCAACATCTCAAATCGGAAGTCGCACCGCAAAGACTCGAAGCGCGCAAAGGATTCCCCGCATTCTCTTCGCGACCTTCGCATCTTCGCGGTTCAGGCTGAATGGGTGCGTAACAGCCTCAGCGCCGTCTCGGCCAGCATCGCCGTGCCGATGGGCAGAGCGTCCTCGTCGAGATCGAAATTCGGCGCGTGAACGTGGCGCGGCTCGCCGCCGGGCTTCTTCACGCCGAGGTTGAACATCGCGCCGGGGACGGCGGCGGTCATGAAACTAAAATCCTCCGCGCCCATCGTCGCTTTCGGCCCGGCCAGCCCCGCCTCGCCCAGCAGATCGCGCCCCACTCCGGCGATCAAGTCAGCCACCCTCTCGTCATTGCGCATTGCCGGGTAGCCCCGTTCGATCTCCAGCCGATAGTCGCCGCCCAGACTGCGCGCGACTTCGAGACACCGCTGAACTTCCTGAACGAGTTCCTCGCGCACTTTGTCGTCCATGCTGCGGAGCGTGCCCTCGATGTAGATCGACTCGGGGATGACGTTGGAAGCCATGCCGCCGCGCACGATGCCCAGCGACAGCACCGACGGCTGAAAGGGATCGATGCGTCTGGAGGGGACGGCGTAGAGCGCATTCAGAACCTGCGCCGTCAGCCAGATGGGATCGTTGGCCTGGTGAGGAATCGCGCCGTGCCCGCCCGTCCCGACGATGTGCGCCCGGAATGTGTCACAGGCCGCGCTTACCTTGCCCCCGCTAATCGAGATCTGCCCGGTATCTACCGTGCCATCCACGTGGAGGGCAATCACCGCGTTCACCCCTTTCAACGCGCCGTCGTCCATCATGCGCGGCGCCCCGCTGATGCCTTCTGAGTCGGCAGCTTCCTCCGAAGGTTGAAATATCAGGCGAATCTGTCCGGGTAGTTTTTCTTTCGCCAACAGCATCGCCACGCCCAACAGCATCGAGGTGTGACCGTCGTGGCCGCAGGCGTGCATCTTGCCCGGCACTTGCGAGGCATATTCGACTCGATTGACTTCGAGAATGGGCAGGGCGTCCATGTCGGCGCGGATGGCGACCACCGGCCCATTGCCATCGCCGAGGTAGCCAACGACGCCGGTCTTGCCGACGCCGGTTTGCGTTTCGATACCCAGCGCGCCGAGAGTCCGGGCGACGAGATCGGCGGTGCGGTGGACGTCGAATCCCAGTTCGGGTTGGCGGTGGATGTCGCGGCGCAGTTCGACGATGCGCGGTTTAAGTTCTTGAGATTTATCCAGCACTGAGGTCTCCTTCCATCAGATATGTTGACCACGAAGACACGAAGGCACGAAGTTCACGATGGGGAAATCGCTGTGTGTTCTTTGTGTCTTCGTGACTTTGTGGTTAAGGCCGTCCCATAGACATTGACACGACCCTCAAAGGTCTGTATATTCTATCAAACTAACACCCGTTAGGCGAATTATGGGACTTGCCCCCGTGCCTGCTGAAACCGCGACCCGCAAAGACCAGATGCTCGCCGCTGCAGAGCGGCTGTTCCGGCAGAAAGGCTACCTCGCGACTTCGATCGGCGACATCGAGGCAGAGACTGGAGTGAACGCAGTCGGCGGCAAGGAAGACTTGTTGTGGGCCATCGCCTCCCGCGCTGCCGACGAATTTTTCGCGGCGGTCGAGCCGATCGCCGCCGCCGACGAAGCGGCTCCGTTGAAACTTCGCCGCGCGATCATCGCGCATGTCGGCGTGATCACGCGCAACCTCGACGCGGCGGCGGTGTACTTCAACGAGTGGCGGCATTTGAGCGAGCCTCGCCGCGCCGAGTTCGCCCGGCGCCGCGACGAATACGAGGCGCTGTTTCGCGGCCTCATGCGCGACGGGATTCGCAGCGGCATCTTCGCGCCGGTGGATGAAAAGTTCGCCGCCCTGCTCGTCCTCTCCGCGCTGAATTGGACATATCAGTGGTACAAGCCCGATGGTCCGATGTCGCCGGAAGAGATCGGGCGGACGCTGGCGGATTTGTTATGCAATGGATTGTATCGGACGGCATGATTCATGATACAAGATGCAGGATACAAGATGCATGTACTCTGCATCTTGTATCCTGCATCGTGACACGAGGGCACGATGTACGGGTCGACGATAGCCTCCCCTGAGGAAGTGAAAACGGCCGTTGCAGACGACCCGGCGAAGTTGGCCGAGTTCGAGGCGCGGATCGCGCGGCACGAGAAGATCGAGCCGAGCGATTGGATGCCAAGCGACTATCGCAAGCAACTCATCCGGCTCATCGAACAGCACGCGCACTCGGAGATTATGGGCGCCCTGCCGGAGGGGAAATGGATTCCGCACGCGCCAACGTTCAAGCGCAAACTCGCGCTCGTCGCCAAAGTCCAAGACGAGGTCGGCCACGCCCAACTCCTCTATCGCGCCGCCGAAACGCTCGGCAAGCCGCGCGAGCAAATGATCGAAGACCTGCTTTCCGGCAGGTCGAAATACTCCAACGTCTTCAACTATCCCACGCCGACTTGGGCTGACACGGCGGTGATCGCGTTCCTGATCGACGCCGGCGCGATC
>JACQED010000553.1 GCA_016200785.1 Chloroflexota bacterium | reverse complement strand
TCACGCTGGCGCGTTTCGCCCGGACGATGTGCTCTTGTTGGAAACTCTCGCCGCGCAACTCGCGCCCGCCGTCGAGAACGCGCAACTCTTCCGCGACCTGGGCGCTTCGTACGATCATACGCTCGACGCGCTGGCCGCCGCGCTCGACGCCCGCGACAAGGAAACCGAAGGCCACTCGCGCCGCGTCGTCGCGTTCACCCTCGCCCTCGCGCGCCGGATGAACTTGCCCGAAGAGGAACTCGCCACCATCCAGCGCGGCGCGATCCTGCACGACATCGGCAAGATCGGCGTGCCTGATGCGATTCTGCTCAAGCCCGGACCCCTCACCGACGAAGAACGCGCGATCATGCGTAACCATCCCGAGTGGGGCCGGCGCATTTTGTCGGGCATTCCGTTTTTGGCCGGCGCGGCTGAGATTGTGCGCGCGCACCAGGAACGCTGGGACGGCGCAGGGTATCCGCAGGGGCGCAAGGGCGAGGCCATTCCGCTGGGCGCGCGCATCTTCGCCGTGGCCGATACTTTCGACGCGATCACCTCCGACCGGCCTTATCGCGCCGGGAGATCGTACGCGGTGGCCCGCGCCGAGATCGAGGCCGGGCGCGGGACGCAATTCGATCCGCGTTTCGTTGACGCTTTCCGGCAGATACCGGAAGACGAATGGTCGCGACTGCGCGCCGAAGCGATCTCGACGCCCATCGCCGCCGGCCCATTGCCCTTGTGGGCCGAGCCTCCCGCCGCCTCGCCCGAGCTCGAGGAACTCCACCGGCTGATCGCCGACCGGCTGACGGGCGCGCACAATCGGAGCTATCTCGAGGGATTTGTCGCGAGAGAACTTCAGCGCAGTGCCCGCTACGGGCACGGCATCTCACTCGTCCTGCTGGACGTGGACGACTTCAAAGCATACAACGAGGCGCACGGCCCGGCGGCCGGCGATGAGGCGCTTCGCCGGCTCGTGAGACAGCTGCGCCGGAATGTGCGCTCGGCGGATGTGATAGCGCGCTATGCAGAGGATGAGTTTGCGGTGGTCTTACCCGAGACCGACGCAGAAGGGGCGCGGCTGGCCGGCGAGAAATTTCGCATCGCCATCGAAAGTCACGCATTCCCGCACGGAGGTCTCACCGTGAGCCTCGGCGTGGCGAACTGCGCCATCGCGGGGGGCATGTCAACCGATGTGCTCATCGCGATGGCCGATCAGGCGCTGGCCGACGCCAAACGCCGCGGGCGGAACGGTGTCTCTGTGTGGGGACCGGAGATGGCCGAATTGCCGAAGCCGACGGAAGGCGCAGTGCCTGCGGCTGTTGAGTAGCGATTCGCCGAGCGCCGAACGGCAACTTTCGAATCACGCGAAGACGCCAATGCGCAAAGAAAGAATACTTGGCGTCTTTGCGCCGTGGCGTGAGAATCTTATTCCATCGTGCCGGTCTTGATGCGCAACGATTCGAGTGCGGCCCAGTCGATCTCGACTCCGAGGCCGGGCGCATCGGGAAGCGTTACCCAGCCGTTCTCGGCCAGCGTGACTCGCGGCAGGATGAAATCGCGGCGTTCGGCTGTCCAACTCGGCGGGTCGAGGGGAAACTCGATGAACGGCGCGGTGGACACCGGCGCCGACACGTGCAAGTTCGCCAACAACACGAGTCCGTCGCCCCAGGTGTGCGGCGAATAAATTGCGCCAGAGGCTTGAACCTCTTCCGCAATTTGCCGCGCCCGCAGAATGCCCGTGCTCCACACCACGTCCGGTTGATACACGTCGAGCGATGCGTGACGTAAGTATTCGCGCAGTTCGGAGAATTCCCGGTTCCCCTCGCCCCCGGCGATGCGCACCTTCGCCCGTCTGCGCAATTCGGCGAGGCCGCGATAGTCGTGGCGTTGCAACGGCTCTTCGAGCCAATACACGCCGAGTTCGGCCAGCGCATCGGCGACCCACAGCGCGGTTTTGAAATCCCACGTCGCCGAAGCATCCCACGGCATCTGCCAGCCCTGATTGGCGTCAACTAAAATCTCCATCTCGGAGCCGACCGCATCGCGCACCGCGCGCACCACGGCGATGTCTTCGCGCGGGTCGTCGGCGTGAAAGCGCAGCTTGATCGCGGGGAAACCCTGCTCGCGGAGTCGCAGAGCGGACTCGGCACGGGCGGGCGCGGCGAGTCGTTCGCCGGTTGAAGCGTAAAGCCGCACGCGCCGGCTTCGCCCGCCCAGCAACTTCCACAGCGGCTGCCCGCTGAGCTTCCCCATCAAATCCCACAGCGCCACTTCGAGCGGCCACATCCGGCCATAATGGAATTGCAGGTTGTCGAGAATGGCGACGTGCCGCTGAATGTCGAACGGATCGTGGCCGACGAACAGCGACTCGTGGCCGGAGAGGCCGAGCATCGCGTCGCCCGAGCCGACGCCTTCGTAATCGCCGGCTCGCACTCGAACGATGGTGCTGGTGTGGCTGGCGCGCAGCTTGGGGTCCCACGCGGCGTGGAAGGGAGGGTCGAGGGGGAGGCGGTAGTGATCAATTCGGATGGAGGAGATTTTCATCGTTCGTGCCCTATTCGTCGGATAGGCCGATAAAGTCCTCCAACGGCGCTCGGCTCAGTCTGCGTTCAAGATACTTCTTGATACGGCTGGATTTCATGCTCACCAATTCATTCTTGAATCCCAGCACTCGATTCAGTTCGCGCGCGACCGGCTGAGGCCAGTAGCCCGCGCTCATCTGGATTGCAGTGCCATCCACTTCTCGCGCGAGTTGTTCAAGCCGGCTATTCACGCCGATCCGGTCAACGATGATGATGGTCGCCATTGGAACCGGGAAACTTGCGTCATTGATCATTGTTCATTGAGTCATATCAACACCTTCACTTCACATGCAATTCGTACGCCGCCGGTTCCAGCGTCGTCGGGGCGAAGGCGGAGACGACAAGCACGGCGTTGAATTTCGCCGGCACGTCGAACGAGGCGTGTGTGCCATCGGCAACTGCGACCGGCTGGACTGTCGGAACGTTTCCGGCGAACGTCACCCATTGCAGGCTCCACTCTTCGGGAAGATACGCGGTCACGCGGTTGAAGCCCGCGGCCTGCCAGCCGGCATCGCTCTCGGCGTCGTCGTGAAAATTGATCTCCGGGATGGAGAGGTCGTCAATCGCCAGACCGGACATCGTTAGGATCGGGTCGGTGATATATTCGAAGCGCAGGAGAATCTTATTCCCGGCGAAGGGCGTCAGGTCGGCGCTCTCCTCAACCCAATCGCCGCCTGAGTCGCCGGTGTAGAATTTCTGGGTGTACGCTTTATTCTGCGGATCGTAATCGGTCATCCCCGGCGTCGCTAGTCCCTGCCACGTTTTGCCTCCATCGGTCGAAACAACCAGATAGCCGTAGTCCCAGCCGTTCTCGATGTCGAACCACGCCCAGTAGTGGAGGCTGGCCGAAGACACGGCGGAGAGATCGAACTCATGCGTCAGTGTGATGTCGCTGTGGTTGGCGCGGCCCGACCACCAGTAATGCTCGCCGCTGTGCGGCGCGGCGGCGATGGGGCGCACCTTCGCCGCGCCGGTGAACTCGACGCGCAGGGCGCGCGAAGAATCCAGCGAGTAGTAGTCGGCGGCGTACTGGCTGACCGTCGTTTGCCCATCGCTCGGCAAGTTGCCGAGAGTCTGCGGTGTGACCCGACCGAAATTCAAGCGATCGTATTGATACTCGGCGGGCGCGCGCGAGTTGTCCCCGATCAAGTTGGCGACAACCCAGCCTTTGAACACATCGTCGGCTGACACGTTCGCGCCAGCGGTTTGCAGTGCCGCGTCGAGGCCGCGCAATCCGTTCTCCGGGCGTTGAAGCCAATC
>JACQED010000552.1 GCA_016200785.1 Chloroflexota bacterium | reverse complement strand
CCTCGCCTCGTACAGCGGCGTGAGCAGTCTTGTCCGTCTGCCGGCCGGCGGCTTAACGGCGTGCGAAGAGACGATGGAGATCATCCGGGAAGCGATCACCGAAGTGGAGGCCATCGCGCGGGCCAGGGGGATCGCGCTGGACGCCGACGTGTTGGAAAAAACGATGACGTTCATCAAAGCGATGGACGCCGGGGTTACTTCTTCAATGCAACGCGATGTGGCCGCCGGGCGGCAGTTGGAGATCGAGGCGTTGAGCGGGACGGTGGTGCGCTACGGAAGGGAGTTGGGCATCCCCACGCCCGTCCACCGTTTCATCTACGCCGCGCTCAAGCCGGTTGATGCGAGGGCTGGCGGCTGACCACCTTCCCCCCACCTCTCCGCCGCATAGTCCACAATCCGCGTCACCAATTGCCCGTAGGTGATGCCCATGGCCTGGGCCGCGATAGGGTGCATCGAGGTGATGTCGAGGTCGGGATTCGCGTTCACGTCGAGGATGACTGGCTGGTCGCCCCACAGCCGCAAATCCATTCGGCCATAGTCGCGCAGCCCGATCACTTGATACGCAGCGACCGCGATCTCTTCGAGGCGTTTCTGCAGGGCGGGGTTCTCGGCGGGGGCGGGGCAGGGCATCTTGATCTCGTGGTAGCCTACCGAGTGAATGTCGAACTTCCACGCGTTAGTGTAGAGCCGATCGCGCCGGTCGGCGAAGATCGAATAGTCCAATTCAACCGGCCATAACGCCTCGGGTTTTGCATTGCCCCACACCGGAACGTGAAATTCGCGCGAGTCGAGGAAGGGCTCGACGAGCGCCTGATCGCGATATTTCTCACGAAGCCAGGCGATGCGCGCCGCCAGTTCTTCAGGCGTATCCACGACCGAGTTGCCGTCGATGCCGGTGCTGGCGTGCTGGCCGACGCCTTTGACGATGGCCGGAAACATCGTCCATTCGTGCGCCAGATCCTCGGTCAACACTCGTGAAGGCAGAACGGGCAGGTCGGCGGCGCGCAGGCGCGCCTGCACCTCGTCGCGGCGGTGAGTGAGGCGGAGGACTGCCGCTGTAGCGCCCGTGTAAACAAAGCCTCGCTTTTCCAACTCCTCTGCGATGTGAGCCTCCGGCCAGGGACGGGCATCGTACTCTTCGATCCAATTGAACACCAGCCACTCGTGCGGATCGTAACCGTTGAGCGGCTTCAAGTTGTCCAAAATGGGAAGCAGGTGCGGGTCGTGGCCTTGTTCGCGGAGGCCGTTGACCATTAACTCGGTCATGCGGCGCGAGACGTACAGTTCTTCGGGCGTCCAGGCCGGAGTCGAGTCGTCGTCGAGGAGCAAAAGAACCCGATAGGGAAAACGCTTCGAACGCGACATGCATCAATTCTCCGGCGCGCATTTTATCATCTCGCAGGTATTTTGGGCGGATGAATGAGCGGCTCAATCGCTCCTCATGTCCGCGGTCATTCAGATGCGCCGGCTTGTTCCGGCCCGGACATGCTCCTGGCGCGAATCGCGAAGGCACGTGATGCCTCATGGACAAATGTGGCCGAACGGGTATCGTGTCCTCACGGATAGATGTTACCCACCGTGTGACCTCATGGGAAAATGTTACCGAACCGCGAATCGTTACCTCATGAGAAATGTTACCGAACGGTTATCGTGACCTCACGAGTAAATGTTACCCAGCTCGGCTTGGGGTCAAAGCCTCCAGCAGGTCATCGATGGCTTGCTTCAGGATCACGACGTCCAGCTTAGCGTAGAGCGCACGGAGTTTGGCTTGGTCGGCCTCACTGACGTCTGGCGACGCGAGTAGGCGGGCATCCGGGGTCTGGGGTTCATCGTAAACCTTCTTGACCCGACTGCCGACACGCTCTTTCTTGACCAGTTTCATGACCGGCAGGAAGAAGTTGACGTACAAGCGCCACTGGTCGTACAGCCGATTGAGCTGGTCGACTTGTCGTTGGCTGTGGTAACGGTCATAGCCGATCAAGCGCCGAACCACCGACCAGTTTTTCTGCTCGACGAAGGCATTGTCGTTCTTGCGCCCGACCCGGCCGCGGGTGAAGGTGATTTTTTCACCCGCGCAGTAGCGACGCAACGGGTCATTGATGAACTCGGCGCCGTTGTCCGAGTCAATGCCCAACAGCGGCGTGGGCAAACGGCTGCGGATGACTTGCACAGCGGCGAACACGAACTTCTGGGCTTTGGTGCGCACTGCGCGCATCTCGGTCCAGCCGGTCAGCACATCGGTGGCCGTCAAGGTTTGGGCAAATTCGCCGCTGGCCTGGCCGCCGCTGTGGTCCACCAGATCGATCTCGACAAAGCCCGGGCGTTGGACATCCCAATCGGCAAAGGTGCGGATGGGGATTTGGCTTTTGAGCAGGCGGCCCGGCTTGGTCAGCCCACGCCGCCCCCGACCCGGCTCGGGGTCGGCGGCCCGGATACGGTCCATCGTGGCCGGGCTGATCTTGAGCAGACGGTCATAGCTCTCCGGGCTGACGCGCAGATGGCCTTGACGGCGCAAGTCGGGCCAGGTCGTGTTCATCGCCCCGCGCAGGCGTTTGCAGCCGAGGTAGTCGAACCACTCGGCCAATTGGCGCACGGCGCGCCGGTCTTCGGCGGTGTAAATCTGTCCGCGCGGTCGGCGGATCGCGCCCGTCCGATGACGGCGTTTGCCGCCCAGGAGAGCGATCGCGTGCTTGCGGTGGTAGCCGGTGGTCTTGACGAACTCATTCAAAATCGCACTGCGTTCTTTCTTGGTGGCTTGGTGGTAGCGTTGCTTGAGGGTCTTCAGGTACGCTTCGGAAGGTTTGGATTTGCTCACGGAATTGTCCCATGCTTTGGGTAACATTTCCCGTGAGGTCACGATACGCCGTTGGGTAGCATTTTACCGTGAGGCAACGATTGCCTTTCGGTAACATTCTTCGTGAGGTAATTCGGGACAGTGCAGTAGAAGGCACATCTCAGTTATAATAGGCGGTATGACACAGGCCGCAATTGCCCGATACCGCGCCTCCTGGCGCAAACGCAGTCAGGCCGAGCCCACGCCTGAAATGCGCGCCGCCGCTGAAGCCGCCCGCCGTGAAGCGCAACGCTTGGGACGAATTCTCACCGATGAGTTCGGCGTCGAGCGCGTTTATCTGTTTGGCTCGTTCGCATGGGGGCTGGAAACACGACCCGACTCCGATCTCGACCTCGCGGTCGAAGGCTTGCCGCGCGGCAAACTGGTTTTCGCTCACGCGCGTCTGTCGAACGCCTCGCGTTATACAGTTGATCTCGTGTCACTGGAGCGTCTGCCCGAGCTGCTTCGCAAGCGCATTCTCAAGTCTGGCTTAGTCGTGTATGAAAACCAGCCTGAACACGTTGCTGGCTGAGGCGCTCCGCAACGAAATCGAGAACTTGAGGCAGGTGCAACAGGAAGCCGCTACTAACCGCGCGGATTTTTCGGATCGCGCGCCAGAGTCGCTCCGCGATCTGCGCGGTATTGCCAGCAATCTGGCCGATATTCAGGCATCTCGCCCGGCACCGCTACGGCTTCGATCTGGAATGGGAGGACATCGAGCCACTGTTGGCCACCGCCGGCGAAGGACTTCAACCTCGCCGGTTTTGTTGTCGTGACTTGGAAAGTCGCTAACAAACTGCGCGAGTCAGCCACAGAGGAGAAAACGATTGCAACTGCCGAAAAAGGGGCCACTACAGAATTGCACAACCTCCGCGATTTGTTGATCGGGTCGCCACTGCCCACGTTTCGGCTGGCGGAAGAACGCCTGAACAAAGTTCGCGCGCTGGCCGCTTTCTCGCCCGACGCTCTTTCTTCCATCGCCTACGCCAATCAGGAGATCTTTCTAGGCCTCGTCGTCGCCGGCTCCGCGGGCCTCGGTTACTCGTGGGGCATCGGCCTCGCGATCACGGCTCTGCTGGCTGTCCTGGCGCTGTCCTATTTCCAGACCATCGAAGCTTATCCTCACGGCGGCGGGTCTTACACCGTCGCGCGTGAAAACCTGGGGACGACGGTCGGGTTGATCGCGGCGGCGGCGTTGATGATCGACTACGTGCTGACCGCCGCCGTCAGCCTCACGGCAGGAGTCGCGGCCATCGCCTCGGCCTTTCCAAGTCTCTGGGCTTATCGCGTCGAACTCTCCCTCTTCCTGCTGATCGTCATCACCATCGCCAATCTGCGCGGCCTGCGCGAAACGGGCACGCTGATGGCAATTCCGGTCTATTTCTTTCTGATCGCCTACCTGCCCATGCTCGCCCTCGGCGCGGTGCGCGCGATTCTCGAAGGGCCGGGCGCGTTGGCCGAGACTGCCCCGGCGACGACTCAACCGCTGACGACGTTTCTCGTCTTGCACGCCTTTGCCGCTGGAAGCACTGCGCTCACCGGCATCGAGGCCATCAGCAATGGCGTCCCGGTTTTCAAGCCGCCCGAGACGAAAAACGCGGGCATCACTCTCATCGTGATGGCGTTCCTGATGGGAATTCTCTTTCTTGGCAGTATCGGGTTGACTCACTACTTCGCCGTCGTGGCCGGGCCGGACGAGACGATCCTCTCCGCATTGGCGCGGAGGATTCTCGGCTCCGGAATTCCCTACGTCGTCGTTCAGACCACGACCTTGCTGATTCTCGCCGTCGCCGCCAACACCAGTTACGCCGGCTTTCCTCGTGCGGCTTCGATCCTGGCGCGCGACGGCCACCTGCCCCGCCAATTTTCTCAATTGGGCGATCGGCTCGTCTTCGCCAACGGCATCCTACTGCTGGCCGGACTCACAGGGTTGCTGAT
>JACQED010000551.1 GCA_016200785.1 Chloroflexota bacterium | reverse complement strand
CGAAAACGGGATGCGCGTGCGCCGCTCGGCTTTGACAAAGACGACGGCCTCGCGCGGCGTGCCCGTATCAAAGAATGCGGTGATGGGCACACCCAACGCCGCCGCGAGTCGGTTGAGTGTGCTCACGCTCGGCGAAGCGTTGCCGCGCTCGATCTGACTCAGCGCGTTGGGCGACATCTCGCTGGACTTCGCCAACGCTCTCAACGACATCCCGCTCTCCTCGCGCAGTGCCCGCACCCTACCGCCCACGTTGATCGAAGCCGCTGAAGAATTGAGTTCGCTCATTTCGGACAAATCTCCTGCTTTATCTCGTGTGACACCCGCCCGATCATACTGCGATTCTTGTCTCAGTTCATGTGACACCTGTGTGTCTTTGTCTATGACACATCTCACTTGGTTGCGCGGCCCATCGGAATAAACTGCTCACGGCGAACGCATCCGCCCATCCGCATAAGAGGCAATCTGCATGAACCGCATCCTCGAGGAAGAAGTCAATCAACTGCACGCCGAAGTGTGCGCGGCTCTGGCCGACTCGAAACGGATCATGATCCTCTATGAATTGGCCGACGGGCCGAAGAACGTGACCGATCTGGCCGCCGCGCTCAACATGCCTCAGCCCTCAGTCAGCCGTCATCTCAAAACTCTGCGCGAGCGAGGGATGGTCATTGCCACCAGACTCGGCCCGGCGGTGGAATACCGCCTCGGCGACGCGCGCTTGATTCAGGCCCTCGATCTTCTGCGCGCAACGATGCGTGACACTCTCACCCATCGCGCCGAACTCGTCGGCAACTTGTGAACTCGGAGGTCTCCATGCCGCGTAACTTGCGTTTTGCCGTTCCCATTTTCGTTGGGGCGCTGCTGTTCACGACAGCCGCGTTGATGTGGCCGCGCCCGGCCTCGGCGCAGTGCGGCTCGCAAGCCTCGTCGTGCCGCAATTGCCACGAGGTGCAGGGCCAAGACGCGGTGAACGCCAAAGGCGATTGGCACGTGCAACACGCCTTCGGCGACTTCTGCGAATTCTGTCACGCCGGGAATGTGCAGGCCGCCGACAAAGCCGCCGCGCACACCGGCATGATTGAGCCGCTGGGCGACGTGAAAGCCAATTGCGCCTCGTGCCACCCGAACGATTACACCGAACTGGCGCAAGGATACGCGACAGCGCTCGGCCTGACTTTAGAGGCGGGCAGCGGCCCGGCCTCCGGCGGCGAGAACGTGGGTGCCACGCCGTCGGTGAATCAGCCCACGACCGCCGCTCCCGCACCCGAAGCGCCCTCGGCGCAGCAGCTCGGCGTGGTTGACTTCAACGCGCAGTACGCGGCCTCGCACACCGGTGCGCCGATCAACTGGGGCAACGTGGTCTTGGGTGTGTCGTTAGCGGCTCTCGTCATCGGCGGAGCGGCCTTTGTGGTGTGGAGGGAGCGAGGCCTGCGCGGTCAAATCCCAAGCCCCAAGTCCCAAACTCCAAAGCAGGAGACGTCAGTCGTCAGTCAACAGTCGTCGGTCGGTAATGATCGGTCATCAGTGAGTGACCCGCCGGGACTGCGCCCGGAAGTTGCCGAACTGCTCCCGGCTCTGCAAGCCCTTGAGCCGCGCGCATTGAAAGCCTTGAAGAAAATTCTGGCCGAACCCTCGACGGGCAGTGAGTTGCTGATCGCCCTGTCGCACATTGACCCGGTGTTGATCGAGCAGGTGCGACGGCTTGACCGACGGGAACTGAATCTGCTGATGGCGTTGGCAGGCGAGGGGTAGTAGACAGTGAGCGTAACTGCTCAGCCGCCTGCCCTGACAGCGGCTCAACCACTAAGGCACGAAGGCACAAAGTCGCACAAAGTTCTTCGTGATTCTTCGTGTCTTAGTGGCTTCGTGGTGAAAGCCTGAGAGTTACCAGTGAGCAGTAATCAGTAACCAGCAGGCGGCTCACTGATAACTGATCACAGACAACTGAAATAAGGAGCATCTTCAATGAACACATTCTTGAACTACTTCCGCAAAAGCGAATGGTCGCCGTACCTCGCCGGAGTCGCGCTGGGGCTGGTGAGTCTGATCTCGCTGGCCGCGACCGGCAAACTCCTCGGCGCTTCCGGCGGGTGGGAGAACCTGGCCGGGTATTTCGGCCTGCTGATCGACCCGAACAACATGTACTTCAAGTTTGTCATGCCGCCGGGCATCGGCTTCAACGTGTGGCTGCTGGTCGGCGTCTTCTTCGGCGGCATGGCCGGCGCTCT
>JACQED010000578.1 GCA_016200785.1 Chloroflexota bacterium | reverse complement strand
TGAGTCTGAGTCTTCCGGCACATTGGCAGAGAGACCCGCTGGCAACGGGCGTCATCGTGTCGGCCTCCGATCCACGCAGCGCTTCGTTCTACAAAGCGGGGGTGAGCGGCTACTCGCGACAAATCGATCCGCAGAATCCGCTGTCGGCGGATCAGTTGGTGGATCGTCGGGTGAACGAGCAGGGCGGGGCGGTGTTGGCCTACCAATTGATCTCGATCACGCCGACGAAAGTCGCCGGGGCCGACGCGCGCGCTGTCGAATATGCCTTCGTTGACCGGCCAATCGATCAACCTTTCCGCGCCGCACTGCCGGTCGTCGTCCACGCGGTGGACTACATCATCTTCACGCCGTCTCAATATTTCGTGATCACTTTCTCGGCGGATCAGGCAGAGTTCCAGAACGAGCAGGAGCAGTTCCAGAGGATATTAAAGTCGATTAGGCTTCCGTAGCCGCGAAGCCTCCCGGCGGCAGTACAACAGCGGATTTGAGAATTCAACGGACGCCCTCCGGTGTTGTCTCAAATCCGTTGTAGTTTTCCCGAATGCGCACTATGGCTGGGGCGTCGCCGACGGCAATATCACGACGATGGGGTTGGCGTTCAAGCGAATGGTTGGCGGCAGGTTCTTCGGAATGAGGATGAGAGTAAGTGATGCCGTCGCCGTTCCGCCCCGGCCATCGCTGGCGGCCGCCGTCACGGTTACAGCCGTCCCCGAAGTCGGCCCGGTCAACGTCACTTGATTCCCGTTCGTCGCCGAAAGCGTCCCCGCCGAAGTCGCCCAGGTCACCGACACCGGATCGCCGTTCGGGTCGCTCGTCGTCGCCGTGAGCGCCGTCGTGTGTCCGACTCTCAGCACGAGCGGATTGGCGTTCAGGCGAATTGACGGCCCCTGATTTGCCGTGACGAGCAAAAGCGTCAGCGATGCGCTGGCAGCTCCACCCCGACCATCTTTGGCCGTCGCCGTCACCGTCACCGTGCCGCCGCTAGCCGGAGTGGTCAGCGTCACTTCGTCCCCGCTGGTCGCCGAGAGAGTTCCGCCCGAAGTCGCCCAAGTCACCGATACCGGATCGCCGTTCGGGTCGCCCGTCACCGCGGAAATGCGCGATGTCCCGCCGTTGACGACGACGATCGGATCGGCGTTCAAGCGGATCGACGGCGCGACGTTCGCCGCGACGACGAGCAGAGTCATCGAGGCGCTGGCCGTCCCACCTTGTCCATCGCCGGCGGTGGCGGTGACTGTCACCGTGCCCGGCGTGTTGGGAACGGTCAGTGTGACTTGCGTGCCGGTGAGGGCAGATAGAGTCCCGGCTGAGGTTGTCCAGGTGATTGTCAGGGGGTCGCCATCGGGGTCGGTCGCCGAGGCCGTGAGGATTGTCGTGCCTCCCGCTGGCACGGGGTTCTGACTCGCGTTGATCGTGCCGGATTGTAGTGCGTGCTTCGCGAGTGCCGCCGCCGGTTGAACTGCCAAGACGCAAAGAGCGCAAAGGACACTGAGCATTCTTCGCGTGCTTCGCGTCTTTGCGGTAAAGAATCCTTCAGGCATCATGACCGCAGCAATCGCTCGACTCGTTCCAACACCGCCTCGGCCACTTGAGTTTTCGTCAGCAGCGGCAACTGCTCGACCCCGCCGCCGGCGTCGACGATCGTCACGCGGTTCGTGTCAACGGCGAAGCCGGCGTCGCGCGCCGTGATGTCGTTGGCGACGATGTAATCCAGTTTCTTGCTCAGTATTTTCGCGCGCGCGTTGGCGATCAAATCCTGACTCTCGGCGGCGAACCCGACGACGATCGTCGGATGGCCGGTCTGCGTCTTGCGTTCCGCGACCGTCGCGAGAATGTCAATCGTCCTTTCGAGATGGATCGCCGGCGCTTCGCCGGCGGTCTTTTTGATCTTGTGCTCGGCGACCGTCTGCGGGCGAAAGTCGGCGACGGCGGCGGCCATGAGCAGAACGTCGGCCTCGGCGGACGCGGCCAGCACCGCATCGGCCATCTCGGCCGTCGTCTGCACGTTGACGCGCGTTGCGCCGAACGGCGTGGGCAGGGCGGTCGGCCCGGCGACGAGCGTGACCTGCGCGCCGTGATCGAGCGCGACCTGCGCCAGCGCGAAGCCCTGCTTGCCCGACGAGTAATTGGAGATGTATCGCACGGGGTCGATCGGCTCTTGCGTACCCCCGGCGCTGACGACGACTTTGCGGCCCGCCAGTCTCCCGTTTCGCGCGAGTGCGATCCGAATGTGCCCGACGATCTCCTCCGGCTCGACCATTCGCCCGAGGCC
>JACQED010000577.1 GCA_016200785.1 Chloroflexota bacterium | reverse complement strand
CCGGATCCGCAATTGCTGAAACTGTTGGTGACCGATGACAAAATCCAGATGTTGATGCTCAGGATCGATCAGGCCGAGGCCCGTGCGATACAGCAGACGGGCGGCGACAAGAGTGTCTCGCGACTCAACCTCAACCAGATCGAGGCAGCGCGCAATTTGCTGTTGGGCGGGAGATCGAATTACGAGGATGCCGAACGGGAGATCGGCGAGGTCGAGGCGCGCTTGATTACCGCGGAGAAAGTCAGGCGCTGGTCGTACACCTGGGGATTGGGCATTCTGGCCTACGATCTGGTGTGGCTGGGAGGCCTGCTTTACCTCGGCGTCTTCGTCACACCTCAGTTCCTCAAATTCGCGACGGCCGCGACTCAAAACGCCGCTGCCGCAGCCGCTCTCTGGACGGCGGTGCTGGCCGGCGGCCTGGGCGGTGTGACTGGCTCGCTCTACAACCTCTGGACGCACGTCGCCAAAGAACAGGACTTTGACCCCCAGCACTTAATGTGGTACATCACCAACCCGATCATGGGCGCGGTGCTGGGCATCTTCGTCTACATGGTGGTAGTCGGCGGGACAGTGACCATCGCCTCGGGCGGACTGGGCGACAAGTCCAACGGCATCATCGCCGTGCTGGCGTGGCTGTGCGGTTTCCAGCAAAATGTGGCTTACGAATTGGTGGAGCGCGCCATCGCCGTCTTCCGCAAGCCCAAGGACCAGGCGGGCACGGCGCCGGCCACGACGCCTGAGGCGGCCACAGCTTCGGCGGCGCAGAGGTGAGCGTGAAACAGAACCCCGTTTTCTTATCGGAAAACGGGGTTCTGATTTAGTCCTCCACCCGCTCAATCGCCGCGCCAAGTCCTTTCAGTTTTTCCTCGATACGCTCGTAGCCGCGCTCGATCTGTCCGATGTTGCGGATGACCGACTGACCGCGCGCGCACAGCGCCGCGATGATCAACGCCATGCCCGCGCGGATGTCGGGGCTGGCCAGGCCTCCCGCCTCGGCTTGCAGTCTGGCCGGGCCTTGCACCAGACAGCGGTGCGGATCGCACAACACGATGCGCGCGCCCATGCCGATCAGCCGATCGACGAAGAACAACCGGCTTTCGTACATCCACTCGTGAAAGAGCGCGGTGCCGGCAGCTTGCGTCGCGACGACGATGGCGATACTCATCACGTCCGCCGGGAAGCCGGGCCACGGCAGGTCGGTGATTTCGGGGATGGCGTTGCCGAGGTCGGGCACGATGGCGAGCGGCTGGCTCGCCGGCACGAGGAGGTCGTCGCCGTCCACCGTCCACTGCACGCCGAGGCGACGGAAGACGAGGCGGATCATGTCGAGGTATTGCAGCCCGGCCTGCCGGATTCGTATCTCGCCGCCCGTGACCGCCGCCGCGCCAATGAAACTCGCGACCTCCAGATAATCGGGGCCGACGGCGAACTCGCCGCCGTGAAGTTTCGGCACGCCTTCGACGATCAGCATGTTCGAGCCGATGTTTTCGACGTGCCCGCCCATGGCGTTGATCAAGTGGCAGAGCTCCTGAACGTGCGGCTCGGAGGCGGCGTTGCGGATCACGCTTCGCCCCGGCGCGAGCGCGGCGGCCATGACCGCGTTTTCAGTGCCGGTGACGCTCGCCTCGTCGAGCAAAACGTCGGCGGCGCGCAGGCCGGAGGTCTGCATATGGAACCCGTTATTCACGCGCACCGCCGCGCCCAGGGCTTCGAGCGCGAGCAGGTGCGTGTCAACGCGCCGCCGGCCAATCACGTCGCCGCCGGGCGGCGGCAGTTCGATCTGCCCGACGCGCGCCAACATCGGCCCGGCCAGCAAGATCGAGGCGCGGATGCGTTTGCACAGCTCTGGGTCGAGCGCGGCTTTGCGTATCTCGCGGGCGTGAATGCGCCAGGTGTGCGGGTCGAGGTCTTCAAATGTCGCACCGAGGTCGGTGAGCAAGTGGCGCATCGTCCGCACGTCGTCGATCTGCGGAACGTTTCTCAGTGTCACCGGCTCGTCGGTGAGCAGGCAGGCGGCCAGCAGGGGCAGGGCCGAGTTCTTGTTACCGGAGGGCGTGACACTGCCCCGGAGTGGCCGCCCGCCCTCGATCACAAATTTCTCCATAGTCAGCCGCTCAATCCCGTTCGGCTTCGAAAATGACTTCGTCGCCGGGATGCGCCCTCATCGCCTCGGCGGCATTGCCCCGATTGATGACGATGTAGAGATGGCTGTCACTGCCGACGATGGCGATCCGCTCGCGTTCCGCCGCGTCGGCGAATGTGCGCCGGATGGGAAACGGCCCGTAAGGGCCGAGGCTTACCATCGCCCGCGAGGCGCGGAAGCGGTGGGGCGTGGCGCCGCCGCGGATCCACGGCGTCAGGCCCAGCGTATCGTCGCCCACCCACCGCAGCCAGCCGATGCTGGTGGCGATGTTGCCGAAGTGGTCGCCGTGCAGGACTTCGGCATGAAGGTGGCCGGGGCCGTGCTCTTCGAGCCTCGGCAGAGCAAAACGCACCGGATCGATCACCGGCGGCCCGAAGGACTCGACGGCCACACCGCGCGCAAGGTGAGCGGCGGCCGGCGCGAAGATGTCGCGGCCATGGAACGTGTGGCTCACCTTCGCGAGACGGTAACGCGACTCCGCGAGTTCGACGACTGCGCGGACGTCGTAGGACGTGTAGATGTACGTGAACAGCCCGTTGTCCGGTCCGACGAATATGCCGCGATCGGTGGCCACGGCGATGGGCCGACGCGCGCCGCCGACGCCGGGGTCCACCACGCACAGATAGACGGTCTCCGGCGGGAAGTATGGTGCGGAGAGATACAGCGCGTATGCGCCGCGCCGGATGTCTTGCGGCGGCACGTTGTGCGTCAGATCGACGACCCGCGCCTCGGGCGCGATGCCGTGGATCACGCCTTTCATAATGCCGACGTATGGGTCCAGATCGCCGAAGTCGGTGAGCAGGGCGATAATGGTCACACGCGCATTGTAGCCGAGGCCTTGTGAGCGGTCAATGCGGCGGCGAATATGGTAGAATCTATCCACGATGAATGCGCGAGTTCGTGAAGCGCCTGCGCCGCCCGTCGGCGTGATCGATTCGATCGCGCAGGGCTTTGAGACTGTGACGGGCCGGTTGATATTGATTCTCCTGCCGCTTGCGCTGGATGTGTTGCTGTGGCTCGGCCCGCACCTTTCGATCAATCCGATCGTGCAAGACGTGCTCGATCAATTCAGCCGAGCGAAAGAGATCGACCCGTCAGTCGCGCCGGCGGCGGCGACCTGGCGGCTGATCCTGACGCCGATTGCCCAGCGGTTCAATCTGCTCTCTTTGCTGAGCGTGCCGGCGGTGCCGCGCCTCGGTTGCCTGCCCGGCGCATGGTGCCTGCCGAGTTTGATGGCCCTCCGCGCCCCGATCGCTATCCCCGGCGGCCAGCCGCCGATGATCGCCATCGGCAACCCGCTCGAAATGGTGACCCTCATCGTCGCCTTCTATTTGATCGGCTTGTTCCTCGGCGCGATCTATCTCGGAGCGATTGCACTGCAAGTGCGCCAGGAATTCGGCTGGCCGGCGGTGATCCGGCACGTGTGGGGCTGGTGGGCCAGACTGGCGGCCTTCGCCGCGATTGTCGTCGTGGCGGTCCTCGCCTTCATGACCCCGGTGACACTCGTCGCGCTTGTCGCCAGTCAGTTGTTCGGCGATTTGGCTTCTGCCATCGTGTATTTTGTCGGCGCGTCTGTCGGCCTGTGGGGACTCTTCTATTTGTCGTTCGTCGTGCAGGCCGTTCTGCTGCAAGGGCGCGGGCTGTTCGGCGCGATCCGCGACAGTTTCCGCGTGGTGCGATGGAACATGCCGAGCACGGTGGCTTTGTTTGTGTTGATCGCCGCGCTCAGTTTTGGACTGAGCGTCATCTGGAGCGTCCCGTCCGAAGACTCGTGGCTGACGCTTATCGGCATCGCCGGGCACGCTTACGTTGTGACGGGCCTGGCGGCGGGCACTTTTGTGTACTACAAAGATCGCTATCGCTGGTCGTCCGAGTTTGGCGAGTATCTCGCGGCGCTGGCCGAAGCGGCGAAGAAGAAAAAGTCGAGTTAATTTGAGGCAGGCATGGCAGGCAAAACAACTGAAACATACACCGCAGATCAGATTCAACGACTCGAAGGACTGGAGGCCGTGCGCCGGCGGCCCGGCATGTACGTCGGCGGCACGGACATCAAAGCGCTGCATCACCTGGTCTACGAAATCGTGGACAATTCCATTGACGAGGCGCTGGCCGGCGCGTGCGACAGCATCGAAGTCGCCATCCACAAAGACTCGAGCGTCACCGTCAGCGACAACGGGCGCGGCATTCCGGTGGACATACACAAAGAGGCCAAGAAGTCGGCGCTCGAACTGGTCATGACCGAACTGCACACCGGCGGCAAGTTCGGCGGAGGCGGCTACAAGGTGTCGGGCGGCTTGCACGGCGTCGGCGCGGCGGCGGTCAACGCTCTGTCTGCCTGGTGCGAAGTCAGGGTCCAACGGGACAATAAAATTTGGTTCCAGCGCTATGAGAAAGGCCGGCCTCAGGGCGACGTCAAGCCTATCGGCAAAGCGCCCGACAGCACCACCGGCACGACGACCACGTTCATCTTCGACAACACGATTTTCAAAGACGTGGATTACCGCTTCGAGACTCTGCGCGATCGCTTTCGGGAGATGGCGTTCGTCACCAAAGGCGTGACGATCCGCTTCCGCGACGAGCGCGCCGACCGCGAGATGACGTTCCACTTCGAGGGCGGCATCACTTCGTTCGTGCGCTACCTGAACCGCCTGCGCGACCCCATCCACCCGGTCGTCTACGCCGATAAGGAAGTCGAGGGTGTGGGTGTTGAGATCGCGCTCCAGTACACCGATCACAACCAGCCGATGGAGTTCGCCTTCGCCAACACGATCAACACGCTCGACGGCGGCACACACCTGACCGGACTGCGCGGGGCGGTGACCCGCGTCACCAACGACTATGCCCGCAAAGCCGGCCTGCTCAAAGCCGACGACCCCAACTTCTCAGGCGACGACACGCGCGAGGGCTTGACGGCCATCGTCAGCATCAAACACCGCGACCCGCAGTTCGAGTCGCAGACCAAAGTGAAATTGATGAACCCCGAAGTGCAGACCTACGTCCAGCAGGTCGCGGGCGAGGCGCTCGGCGCGTTCCTCGAAGAGAATCCGCGCGACGCGAAAGCCATTGTCGAAAAGTGTCTGCTCTCGTACCGCGCGCGCGACGCGGCCAAGAAAGCGCGCGACCTCGTCTTCCGCAAATCGGCGCTCGAAAGCGCGACGCTCCCCGGCAAGTTGGCCGACTGCTCCGAGCGCGATCCTGAGAAATGTGAGTTATACATTGTGGAGGGTGACAGCGCGGGCGGATCTGCAAAACAGGGGCGCGACCGGCACTTCCAGGCCATCCTGCCGCTGCGCGGCAAGATCATGAACACCGAGCGCGCGCGGCTGGACAAGATGCTCGGCAACAACGAAGTAAAGGCGCTGATCTCCGCCCTCGGCACGGGCATCGGCGACAACTTCTCGCTGGAGAACCTTCGCTATGGCCGGACGTTGATCATGACCGACGCCGATGTAGACGGCAGTCACATCCGCACGTTGCTGCTCACCTTCTTCTTCCGTTACATGCAGCCGCTCATCGAAGGCGGGCACCTGTTCATCGCCCAGCCGCCGCTGTATCGCGTCGAATTCAAGAAGCAGGTGCGCTACGTTTACAGCGACGCGCAGAGGGACAAAGTTCTAAAGGAACTTGGAGCGGCGGACGGGGCGAAGGCCGGCATCCAGCGCTACAAAGGGCTGGGCGAGATGAACCCCGAGCAGTTGTGGGAGACGACGATGAACCCGGCCAACCGCACTCTTTTGCAGGTGACCATCGAAGACGCGGCGGAGGCCGACCGAACGTTCGATATGCTGATGGGCAGCGCCGTCCCACCGCGCAAGCGATTCATTCAAACGCACGCGCGGGACGTGAAGAATTTGGATGTATAGCCCGGCTTCACCGACACTCTCCCGCCGGCTCAGGTACAGGCTTCGCCGCCGCATGACGACATGAAGCGTGATGCCTGAGGCCTGAAACGTGGCACTGGAGAATCACATGTACTCGTTCGAGCCTACCGAAGAACAGCAGATGCTCGTCGAGGCCGTGCGGCGCTTCGCTGCGAAAGAGGTACGTGACGCGGGGCGCGACGCCGACGAAAGTGGAACCCTGCCGCAAACGGTGATCGACAAGGGATGGGAACTCGGCATCCTGCAATCGTCCATCCCGGAGGAGTACGGCGGCTTCGGCGCGCGGTCGGCGGTGACGGGCGTTCTGGCCGCTGAGGAACTGGCTTACGGCGATCTCGCGGCGGCGATGGCGATCCTCGCCCCCGGCCTCTTCGCGCTCCCGATCCTCATCGGCGGTAGCGAGGCGCAGAGGAAAACTCTTCTGCCGAAGGCCTGCGCGGGCGGCCACTTCCCGGCCACGGCGGCGCTGATCGAGCCTAAATACGATTTCGACTCGGCCGCGTTGACGGTGACGGCGCGCGACGACGGCGACAGTTATGTGCTCGACGGCGAGAAGTGCTACGTGCCTCTGGCGGCCGATGTCGAGCACCTTTTGGTTTACGCCTCACTCGACGGAAAAACGCAGGGGTTCGTGGTGGGCAACGGCACGCCGGGGATGGCCGTCGGCGAGCGTGAAAAAAATATGGGCCTGCGCGGCCTGCCGACCTACGAGATCAACTTCTCACAATGCCCAGTCGCGTGCGCCGACCGACTCGGCGGCGCTGCCGGCCACGACTTCGCCCCGATCGTCAATGCCTCGCGGGTCGCGCTGGGCGCGATGGCCGTCGGCCTGAGCCGCGCCGCGTACGACTACGCTCTCAACTACGCCAAAGAGCGCGAGGCCTTCGGCGAGCCGATCGCCCGCCGGCAGTCCATCGCCTTTATGCTGGCCGAGATGGCGACCGAGATCGAAGCCGTGCGGCTGGCTGTATGGCAGGCGGCGTGGCTGTTGGATCACGGACGCGACGCGACGCGCGAGGCTTACCTCGCCAAGATCGCCGCCGACGATCTCGCGCTGATGTGCGCCGACCGCGCGGTTCAGATTCTCGGCGGGCACGGCTACATTCGCGATCATCCGGTCGAGATGTGGCTTAGAAACGCGCGCGGATTTCCGATGTTTGAAGGAATGGCGATGGTGTGAACTTTGAGAGGTTGCGATGATCGCATTCGAGATGCCCAAACCCATCGCCGATCGCCGGGAAATTCTGAAGCAGGCCGCCGAGGGAATGATGAGGCCGGCCTCACGGTATTTCGACGAGCACGAGCACGAAATTCCGTGGGACTACATCAACGTGATGTGGCAGGCGATTCAAGTCACGGGGCAAAACTATCGTCCCGGACCGGTAGCCGGATCGGGTGATGCGTCTCACTCCGATAGGCCGCGCCTGACTCAGCAGATGCTTATCCACACGGTCGAAATGCTTTCGTGGGGCGACGCCGGCATTTATCTTTGCACGCCCGGCAGTGGCCTGGGCGGCGCGGCCATCGAGGCCGTCGGCACGCCGGGGCAGACAGAGAAATTCCTGAAACGCTTCGCGGGTGACAAGCCAACCTGGGCCTGCATGGCGATGACCGAGCCGCACGCCGGGTCGGACACCGCCGCGATTCGCACGCGCGCCGTTCGCCAGGGCGACGGGTGGACGATTGACGGCACGAAGATATTCGTGACCGGCGGCCACAAGTCGCTGATCGACTCGAACGGTTTCGTCGTCGTGTGGGCGACGATCGATCCGACGGCGGGCCGCGCCGGGATGCGCCCCTTCGTCGTGGAGGCGGGCACGCCGGGGATGACCGTCACCAAACTGGAAAAGAAAATGGGCATTCGCGCCAGCGACACGGCGATGATCGTCTTCGAGAACTGCCGCGTGCCCGCCGATAACCTTCTGGGCAGCGCGGATGTCGCGACCGAGCAGAAAGGCTTCAAGGGCGCGATGGCGACCTTCGACGCGACGCGGCCCATCGTCGCCGCCAGCGCGCTCGGCATCGCCCGCGCCACGCTGGAATTCGTCAAGGAGACGCTTGCCGCGCAGGGCGTCGTCACTCCCTACGGTGTCCCGCGCAACAAACTCACCGCCGTCCAGCGCGACGTGCTTGAAATGGAAGCGGCGATCAACGCGGCGTGGTTGTTGACGCTGAAGGCCACGTGGCTGATTGACCAGAAGCGGCCCAACACGCTCGAAGCCTCGATGTGCAAGATCAAGGCGGGTGAGGTGGTGACAAAGGTGACGCAGAAAGGCGTCGAATTGCTCGGCCCACTCGGCTATTCGCGCAAACTGCTGGTTGAGAAGTGGATGCGCGATGCGAAGATCAACGATTTGTTCGAGGGGACGGGACAGATCAATCGGCTCATAGTTGCCCGGCGAATTCTCGGCTACTCCAGCAAAGAGTTGAAGTGAATTGGACGCAGACCCTTGCACCGCCCGCAAGGGCAGGTGTGAACGCCGGTTCACGCTAATTTGGATTCCGATCGGCGTTTATCAGCGTGAATCAGCCTCCAATCATAATGAGAGGTGCTGAATGAGTTTCGTTCTCGGCTACAAATGCTCGTTGTGCGGCGCTGAATACGCCCTCGGCGAAGTTGAGT
>JACQED010000003.1 GCA_016200785.1 Chloroflexota bacterium | reverse complement strand
GCCAGGTTCACATCACCAACCGGCGCTCTGACAGACATCAAAACGTCATTTGCCTCAGCAATCTTGATGGGGGTCGAGCACCACTTTGCGGCTGTCGGATACTTGCCCCCAAAATCTGCTTTGCCATGAAAAAATGGCAGGCCATCACCAGTAATATTGTAGGTGTCGGATGTAGGCGACTGCCCCATAATCAGCCGAGAGACGCTTTCGTCTCCCAACTTCACGACTTCCCAGTCTTCGGGGATCAGCCCGATCTCGGTTTGCTTGAAGCGGTCGGGCGGGGAGGCGGGGGTGGTCATGGGACAAGCCTTCTGCGGACTTCATCGAAGTAGGCGCGAAACTCGGCACGGTCAATGTCGGCCTTTGGAGCGTCCGGCAGGATGGCGTTGAACAAGCGCTCCAGTTCGCCGAACTCGATCAGGCCCTCTCGCAACGTGAAAACCACATCTTCCAGATCAGACTCGAAACCGCGCGCGATTTTGCTCAATGCGATGCTGTACAGGTCAAAGATGTAGACCTCAAGTTGCCCGTAGCGCCCCACCAGCCGCCGCCGCTCGTGCGCCTGCGGAGGCAAGGGGATAAACTCGCCCTGAGGGACAAACTCCAAATCCAACTTCAACTCGGTCGCCAGCGTGTCGAGAACGGAGCGCAATTCGGCATCGGCCTCCGGCGTTGGATCGGCCATGTAATCCACGTCGAGGGTCTCGCGTGGACTTCCCAAGAGAAGCAAGGCGCTGCCGCCCAGCAGGTAAAACACGCCTCGCCCGGTGTAGCGTTCGCCGAGGTGTCTCAAGAATGCCTGGAGCGCTTCAGATGTTACCGGCTCCATTGGCGCTCCAATTCCCACCGGCGGAGAAGACGCTCGACCACGTTCTCGTAAGTTCCCCCCCAATTTACCGTCGTGTGAGTCAGCCGAGAATGTGCGCGGCCCAATGCCTTCAGACGCTCGCGGGGCGATTCTCCGGGCGGCACGCCCAATTCCTCCGAAAACAAGTCCGGTAGCCAGTGCCAGCGATCGCCGGCGAAGCGCCGGAGGCGGTCGACGTGATGACGTTGAAGGAGCGCGGCGGCGGTATAGAATAGCTTCATCGTCAACTGCTCGAACGGCCTCAATCGCTCCAAAGCGAGGGGCGCAGCCTCAGCGTACTCTGGATGAGCAAGCAAAACCGCAATGACGGCGGCCCGCACTCGCGCACTGGGCTGGCGCACGAGATCCGCCAAGAGACTCGCCGGATCGCGCATGGCACTGGCCTGATAGGCCGTCTGGCGCGACAAGTAGCGGATACCTAGCAACTCCAGTTCGGCGACGAGCCACTCTTCTTCGTTGACTGTCTCCGCGAGGCCTATTGTCATGGCGTCATGGTTCGAGAATGTCCAACAGGCGGCGCGGGCCGTCGTAGGTGAAGACGAGTTGGTTGAGCACGTCGCGGCCCAGCACAACATCTTGGATGAGGCGGCTGCTAAAGACATCTACGTAATGCAACTCGAGCGAGCCCACGTGCAGCGTCAACGTATAGCCACGCACCACCTCGGGAGCAACATCGGTGCGACCTGTTCGCAGCCTGCCCTGTTGACGTCCGGCGCGGAAGCCGGCCGCCGTCAGAATGTCGAGAGGGGCGAGCGTTCCGTCCGCACCCGTGTCCACGATCGCCGTGAGCACCGGCGTAGACTTCCCCTTCCTATTCGACAGAACAACGGGGAGAACAGGTGTCGGCTCGCCGCCCGAAGCGCGACCGAATGGAAACAGTTGAGACATGGCTTCACTCAAAGCGCGGCGATAGAATGACCAGCGTTGGTAAGCGTTCGGCCTCGGCCTCGATGTACAGCACCGGGAGGTCTGGATACTGCGCTTCGATCCGCCCAGTCAATGCGTCTATATCGCCGTCGGCGTCGAGAATGCGATCTTTCGCCACCGCCACAGTCTTGCCGGAATAGTTCTGTCGCGTGGACTCCGGCAGGCTAAACCAGTATTCCTCCGCCGCGACGATCTCCCGATCCCAGTCGTCCAAACCGTTGTCGGATTCGATCTGCGCCGGAGATTCAACCTCGCCCCGAAACTGCTGTTTGAGAAACGTCGCAAAATCGAGGAGCAACTGCGCCTTGTCGGACGGCAATACATCTACGATGCTGCCGAGGCGTTCTTTTACTTCGCTGATGGTCATCGTGTAAACCCTCCTATTCACCGACACTGTTCACTCTTCACTGATTACAGTTCACTGACCAGTGCTCACTGATTATACGCCTGATACCCCAGCCCCCTCAATATCCTGTTGAGTTCGTCGTCTACCACAGCCGCCTCAGCCTCCAGCGAGGCCAGGTCGTCAATGATGCTCTGCACGCCTCGGTGTTGCTCGGCTTCGCCTGTATCCACGTAGCGCGACGGGCTGAGGTTGTAGTCGTTCTGCTCGGCCTCGGCCAGCGTGATGATCCGGGCGAACTTCTCGACCGGCTGCCAGCGGTGAAAGGCCTCGGCAATCTTGCGGATGCTGGAGTCGGGGATGAAGTTCTTGGGCCGCCCTTTCTCGAACTCCTGCGAGGTGTTGATGAGCATGATCTGCCCGCGCCGCTCGGCGGGCTTGCGCTTGTTGAGTAGGAGGATAATTCCCGGCGCGGTCGTGTTGTAGAACAGATTCTCCGGCAGAAGCACCACCCCCTCGATCCAATCCCGTTGAGTCAGCGCCCGGCGGGCTTCCTTCTCCTTGTTCGCGCTCTGGCCGCCGCTCCCACGCGAGACCGCGCCGGTGTCGAGCACGATGGCAGCGCGGCCCGAGTCGTCCAACGACGCGGCCATGTGTTGCGCCCAGCCCCAATCGGCGGAACTGGCGGGCGGGTAGTGCGTGAACCGCTCGAACGGGTCGTTCTCGTAGAACTCGGCGGTGTAGCCGTCCTGGTTCCACATCGGGTTGGCGGCCACCAGGTCGAACTGTTTGAGTTTGCCGCGCTCCAGCAGTTTCGGATTGCGGAGCGTGTCGCCGATGACGATTTCGCCCTCCATGTCGTGGATGATCATGTTCATCTTGGCGATGGCGAAGGTGACGTGGTTCAACTCCTGGCCGTAGAGCTGCAGGGGCGGTGTATCCTCATCGGGGCCGACGTTGGGGCGAACCGGTGTGTTCGCCCTCTCGCGGGCGACGAGTTGGCATTTGACGAGCAGTCCCGCCGAACCGCAGGCGGGATCGTAGGTGGATTGGCCCGGTTGAGGATCGAGCAGATACGCCATCAGCCAGCCGACTTCTTTGGGCGTGTAGAACTCGCCCGCGCTCTGCCCCTGGCCTTCGGCGAATTTTCTGAGCAAGTATTCGTATGCCCGGCCCAGAATGTCCGGCTCGGCGTCGGCCAGCCCCAGCCGGTGGCGGCTGATGATCTCGATCAGCGGCCAGAGTTTGCCGTCGTCGAGGATGCGCTGGCCGCTGACGGTGGCGTTGAAGTCCACGATGTCAATCACGCCCTGCAGGGCGGGGTTCTCGCGGGCGATGGCGCGCATGGCGTCGGTGACACGCTCGCCCACCTTCGTGGCCGACTGACGAATCTCACTCCACGTCCCTTTGGGCGGAATGTAGAAGCGGACGAGCGAGTGATCCTTTTTGACCAGCGCCCGCGCTGTCTTCTCGTCGCCGAACGCCTCGGTCAGCCGGGCGATCTCGTCGTCGAATACGTCCGAGAGGCGCTTGGCGAAGATGAGCGGGAGGATGTAATCCTTGAACTTGGGAGCGTCGAGTGCGCCGCGAATCGAGCAGGCGGCATCCCATAGCCAGGATTCGAGCGTCTTGATATCGAGTCCCATCACCTACCCTTCCAAACCGGCTCGCGTTTCTCGGCGAACGCCTGCGGGCCTTCCTTGGCGTCCTCCGAAGTCAGCATCTTCTCGTAGGCCGTGAGTTTGCCACTGCGCAGCAACTCGTAACTGGCATGGGCCCCCAGCGCTTCGGTCGCCCGCGTGACCTCTTTCACAGCGGCGATGGCCAGGGGAGCCGCCCGGATGACGGCGTCTGCGAATTCGCGCGCTTTGCCCATCAACTCGCCCGGCGTCGTCACGGCGTTGACCAGCCCCCATCGCGCGGCCTCCTCCGCGCCCATCCGACGACCGGTAAGCAGCATCTCCATCGCGATCGGGCGCGGCAGGCGTTTGGGCAGTCGAAATGATCCCGCGTCGGCGATCAGGCCGACGAAGACCTCCGGCAGGGAAAATTGGGCGTGGTCGGCGGCGACGATCAGGTCGCACGACAGTGCGAGTTCAAATCCGCCGCCGACCGCCATGCCATTCACGGCGGCGATGACCGGCTTGTTTAGGTCGTGGAGTTCGGTGAGGCCGGCGAAGCCTCCAGGCCCATAGTCGGAGTCAATCGCTTCCCCTTCCGCCGCCGCATGCAAGTCCCATCCAGCCGAGAAAAACTTCTCGCCCCCGCCCGTAATGATCGCCACGCGGAGGGCCGGGTCGTCGCGGAACTCGCAGAAAAGCGCTCCCATCATGCGACTGGTGGCGGCGTCTATGGCGTTGGCCTTCGGGCGGTCGAGCGTTACTTCGAGGATTTGCCCGTTGCGAGTTACCTTGAGTACGTCGTTCACACCGCCTTCTTCCGTTGGTTGCCGAATCACCACGAAGTCACAAGGACTCGAAGTTCACCAAGCAAGCCCCTTGTGTTACTTTGTGCCTTCGTGCCTTTGTGGTGAAACACAGGTCATTGTTCGTAAGGCCGCAACAAGGCGCGTGAAATGATGTGCCGTTGAATTTCGCTCGTGCCGTCCCAGATGCGTTCGACACGAGCGTCCCTCCACATCCGCTCGATCGGGTTCTCCGCCGCTAAGCCCATCGCGCCGAAAATCTGAACGGCGTTGTCGGTCAGCATGGCAAGCATCTCGCTGGCGTAGAGTTTGGCCATGGCGAAGTCTTCGTCGCGAGCGAGGCCCTCGTCGAGTTTCCAAGCGGCCTTCAGCGTGAGCAGTTCCGCGGCCTGCAACTGGGTGGCCATATCAGCTAGCTTGAAGGAGACTCCCTGGAATTTGCCGATCGGCTGGCCGAACTGCTTGCGAGTCGCGGCCCATCCCTGGCAAAGTTCCAACGCCCGGTAGCCCCGCCCCACGCAGTTGGCCGCCACGGACAGGCGAGTGGAACTCAGCCACTGATTGGCGACGTCGAACCCGCGATGCTCCTCGCCGAGCACATTAGCCGACGACACCCGACATTCGTCAAACTCCAAAATGTAGTTGTGATAACCTCGGTGGGAGACGACTTGATAGCCTTTCTTCACGGCAAACCCCGGCGTGCCCATGTCTATCAAGAAAGACGTAATTTGCTTGCGCGGCCCGCGCGGGGTCTTCTCCTCGCCAGTGACGGCAAACAGGATCACGAAATCGGCGA
Organism: Chloroflexota bacterium; assembly: GCA_016200785.1. Classification (GTDB taxonomy): domain Bacteria; phylum Chloroflexota; class Anaerolineae; order Anaerolineales; family JACQED01; genus JACQED01. The sequence goes on along the minus strand of JACQED010000003.1, from coordinate 574 downwards.
CATCGGCGTGGCTGATGAAATGCTTGACGCCGTTGATCACGTAGTCGTCGCCCCTGCGCTCGGCCCTGGTTTCCATCGAACGCAGATCGGAGCCGGCATTCGGCTCGGCAGTCGATCCGCTCTCCGCGCACGGTCGGCAAAAGGTATTTGTCGATCTGCTCCCCTCTGCACGCTTGCAGGATGTTGCTCGGGCGCGCGACCAGGGCCTGGAGCGCATAGCTGGTGCGTCCCAATTCGCGCTCCATCAGCGCCAGCGAGACGGCATCCAGCCCGCCGCCGCCATACGCCTCCGGCATATTGGCCGCATAAAGCCCGTTGTCGAGTGCTCTCTTGATAATCTGCTCTCGCAGTTCACGGCGCACCTCACCGGTTTGTTCGACCTCATCCTCGTATGGGGAGAGTTCCTTTTCCACGAAACCGCGCACGGTTTGGACGATCATTCTCTGTTCATCGGTGAGGCCATAATTCATGGTTTTCCAGCTCCTCGGACCATCAGTCCTTCTTCATAGTGATCTGTCGCCCGGCCTGCTTCGGCATCGGCATCTCCTGGTGCGCCGTCATGATGGCGCTTAGC
>JACQED010000597.1 GCA_016200785.1 Chloroflexota bacterium | reverse complement strand
TTTGTGAATGGGAGAGGCGGGCGGCGGAGTGAGGCCCGGTGGTCGAACAGATCCGTTCCGGGAGAGTTGCCGTCGCCCTGTTCCTCTTCGCTCTTCTCGTCCGGGTTGCCGTCGCCCGCGCCACAAGTTTCGACGGCCTCTATGGACAAGACCCATTCGCCTACTTCGACTACTCCATCCAACTGCGCGACGCCCTGAACGCCGTTCGCCCGCCGCCGCCGTTCTTCTGGCCGCTGGGGTATCCGCTCCCGGTCGCGCTCACAATGATGATCGTCGGCGCGCGACCAATGGCCGGGCAACTGGTGAGCATCATCGCGGGCGCGTTCGTCGCGTCATTCGTATATGAGTTGGTGCGCGACGTCGCGGCAGAATCTCGAACGGGAGCATTGGTCGCTTCCCTGCTGACGGTCTTCGCCGCACAACTCATGATCTCCAGCCTGTCGGTGATGTCAGATGTTGCGGGGCTTGCGTGGATCACATTCTCGGCGTGGATGATGGCGCGCTATTTGCGGACACAGCGCCTGCGGTGGTTGTCGGCCGCGGCCTTTGCGTTGGGCTGGGCGGTTCTCACACGCTGGGTTTACGCGCTGATGATCGTGCCGTGGGCCATCAGTGCGCTGATCGCGTGGCGTAATGCCGCGCTGCAGCCGCGAAAAATCATCGTCGCCGCGAGTCTCGCCGTCGCGATCGGCGGGATCGTCGTCGGATCGCAGTTCGCGCTTGACCTCGGGCGACCCGCGTCGTCTCATGTCGGGGACCTGCTCGTCGTCGGCTGGAATCCAGTGAATGCTCTGCACAGCACGATTGCGAACTCCGACGGCCTCTTTCGCTACGAACGCCCCATCGGCGTCTTCTACGCCCTGCCCGCGTTCCATCCTGCCTTTGTCTTCCCGCTTCTCACGCCGTTCCTGCTTCTCGGCCTGTGGGCGCTTCGACGCGCGCCTCGCCCGCAGGCAGCACTGCTCGTCCTCTGGCTGCTCGTTGTTTACATCTTTCTCGCCGGGATAGCGTGGGAGAATCCGCGCTTCTCCCTCGCTCTTTTTCCGCCGCTCGCCGCGCTGGTTGGCATCGGGGTGGAATTCGCGTGGACCGCCAGGCCGAGTCCGCGCTGGCGCTCGGCAATCGCGGGCTGGTGCGCGATCGCGCTGATGGGTAGCGCGCTCTGGTCGGCGCGTGATGTCCGCACTTTCGTCGCTCGCAAGCAGGCCGACCTTGCGGTGGCCAAATGGGCCGAGGCGCAAGTCCCGCCGGGCGCGACGGTGCTGACCTTCGGCCTGACGGAGACGTTGAGGCACTATACCTCGCTGTCCGTCGTCGAACTATATAACGAGAAGCCCGACTTTCTTGATCCGATCATCTGCGGTGAGCGCAGGGGCTACGCGCTGGTGGACGAAGTCAACGTCGAATCTCAGTGGGCGGGCAAGTCGCCGGCCATCAATCTTCGTTGGCTCCGCGATACCGCCGGGCTGATCGAGATGGGCCGAATGGATCCGTATGCGCTGTTTCGGGCCGGCGAGTATTGCCGCCCGTCGCCCGTCACTCGCCGCTTCCCTGCGGTGGCTTCTCCGCCTGCTCCACTTCGTCGCCGCTGAGTCCCTTGCGGAACTCGCGGATCGCGCCGCCCAACTCGCCGCCGATTTTGCTCAGGCGGCCGACGCCGAACAGCACCACGATAATCAAGAGGATAACGATCAGCTCTGTCGGGCCGATGTCCATGTCGTTTTCCTCCTCCATTTCAAAACGGTAGAGACGCCCCAACGGGGCGTCTCTACCCAATCCAATCTATTGCGGCTCTTCGCTAGCCCGCCAGCGACCAAGACGCTTCGTTCTTGTTTCCGCTCTTGAATTCCAGATTCCACTTGTCGTTCTTCTGCGGAATCTCGAAGGCGACGACGCCCTCGATCTTCTGGCCGGGCTTGAGTGACATTGCCTTGAGTTCGTTCGTGAGCGACTTCAACGTCACTATCGAGAAGTCCGCGCCGCCCGCGTTGACCAATACCAGCTTGGCCGGATCGAACTGGAGGCTGGCCTTTTGATCCTGGTTCTGGATGGTGAGACTGATGACCAGATATTCATCGCCGACCTTCGGCTTGTCCTGACCCGACTGCGGTAACATCTGAATCTTGCTGGGCAGGATCGAAATGCTCTCGACCGTCTGGGCGGTGCCGAGCGGCGTGATCTTTGGCGCGGCGGTGGGTGCGGTGGTGGGAACTGTGGTGGGCGCAGCGGTCGGCGCGGGCTTCTGCGTCGGAACGGCGGTGGGCTGTGGCTTAGTCGTTGGGGCCGTCGTCGGCGCGGGCTTCCGCGTGGGCTGCACAGGGGCGCTGGTCGGCCTGACGGCTGTGGTCGGCGTGGCAGAAGGACTGCAGGCCGCGGCCACGAGGCCGACGAGCAATATGGGAACGAACAAACTGCGAAGTGAGATGTGGCGTAAGGTATTCATGGTGTTAGTTTCCTCCTTTTCGCCTCGGATCTTAGTCCGAATCAGCGCGGCGTGGTGATATTTTGCTTTGCTTTTCCCTAAGATTCGCTTAAGTCTTTATCTGCGGTGAGACTCGGGGCGATCTATTGTGAGCGCGCTCAGGTAGAACCGAAAGTAGTCTTCCGTGTGAGAGCGCCAGTAGGCGCGGGTATGCCCCCCTGTGCCGGTGGTGAAGACAACGGGCAATTCATTCTCCGAGAGACTGTCCGCCAGCAGCCTCGTGTCGTAGTAGAGCGAGTCGCTTTCACCCACGTCGAGTCTGATCCGAAG
>JACQED010000002.1 GCA_016200785.1 Chloroflexota bacterium | reverse complement strand
CCGGAGGTCGGCTCGTCGAGGAAGAACAGGCCGGGCTTGGTCAGGAGTTCGACACCGATCGAGACGCGCTTTTGCTGTCCCCCGCTGAGTGCGCTCACCGTCAAGTCCCGCCGTTCGGTCAGGTCGAGGTCGGCCATGACCTCTTCGACGCGCCGGTGCCGTTCCTCGGCGCTGACGTCGGCCGGCATACGTAGCCGTGCCGAGTAGTCCAATGCCTGAAAGACGGTGAGTTCCATGTGGATGATGTCGCGCTGCGGCACGTAGCCGATCTCGTTCCGCACGGCGTCGAAATTCCGGTACAGGCTGATCCCGTTGACCAGCACGTCGCCGTGCGTCGCGGGACGATAGCCGGCCAGGGCATCCATCAGGGTGGACTTGCCGGCGCCGCTGGTGCCGACCAGCACGACAAACTCGCGCGGCTGTATCAGGAGAGAAATGTCCTGAAGCAAATTCAATCCCTTGCGCACCCATTTGTTGAGGCGCAGGGCTTCGACGCGCAACCCGCCGGCCTCGTCCACCTGATGCAGTTGTTCGTGGGCGATTGAGAAGCGTGTCGAGCCGATGCGAATCGTGTCGGCCGGCTCCAGCCAGACTTCGCCGTCGATCCGCGTCCCGTTGACGAACGTGCCGTTGGTGCTCTTGAGGTCATGCAGGCGATAACGGGCTCCCACGCGCCCAATCTCTGCGTGGTAGTGTGAGACGAGCGGGTTATCCAGCCGGATGTCATTGCTTGGATCGCGGCCGATCGTCAGCGTGGGGCGGTCGGTGAGGGAAATCGAGACGGGCGCAAGCGCCTCTTCCGGCGCCGACCAATCGAAGTAAGTGAGGCTGAGCATATCGCCCGGCTCGCGCCCGTGCAGGCGCAGTACGTCGCCGTGCGTCAGCCGTTGAGGCGTGGTGACCGGACGGCCCTTGAACCGTAACGGGTTGGTGGCTTCGGATAGCGGGACGAGACGGTGTCCCCCCTCGGCCCTCTCCACAAGAGCCTGATAGCGGGAGGCAAAATTCACGTCCAGCCGAACGTCGTTGTCCGACGCACGGCCCAGCGTCAAGCGTTCGCCCTGCACCGGGATCACCTGGCGTGTGCCGTCGGTGTGTTCGATCACCAACTGCTGGTGCGAGGCCGCTGCGGCGAGATCGCCCGCCGCGATCGTGGCCAGCGCCGGCCGGACGACCGTTTGCGCCAGATAGCCGGCCAGGATGGTGTGCTGTGCTGTCAGCCCGGCTACCGTGCCTGTCTGATAAATCAATTCGATGGATTTGCCGAAACGCACGGTATCGCCGGGCTGGAGCGGTCGAGGCGCGCTAAGCCGCTGATTGTTGACGAACGTGCCGTTTTTGCTGCCCAGATCCTCCAGCATGTAGGTCGCGCCATCACGCCGCAGGACGGCGTGTTTGCGCGACAGGATCGCGGCGTTGATGACGATGTCGTTGACGAGTTCGCGCCCGATTGTGTGGCTCGGCTGGCGGAGTTCATAGACTTTGCCCGGCTCGGGGCCTTGGGTCACGATGAGTGTGGCTATCGGGTCCGTGGACATGTGCTCTCTCGCCTCACGCGGTGGGTAGGCTGTCGCTCAAGCGCGATCAACTACGAGCAGGCGACCTCAAGTCGAGATGTGCGACGATCTCCCGGATCGTCTCCTCCCTGGCCCGCGCGATCGCCTTGGCAACCGCTCGCGCGATGGCCTGGGAGGCCACTCAACCCGTGTGCTCAAGTTCGCGCCAGATGATTTGATGCATTTGCTTTTCAAATTCGGAGAGGTGGGTCGTGGCTTCAGTTGACATGGCTCATACCTCCTGTGGCGTTCTAAAGCGGCATTGGCTCACTGTTGGGCCACGGCGCTGGAGATCAGCGGCGTGCCAGACGCGAGAACGGCCACCAGCGCAACCAACGGCGCCGGCCCGCCCCGGAGGCGCGGTCTGGCGGTACCTCGTCGGCGCCCGGCGTTGCTTCAGGCGCTGGCGGGCCCGGCGTGCGGTCTGATGTCTCGCCCAATTCCAGATGGCCCATCTCGCTCAGCGTCAACGCATCGGGAGAGGCAGCGGGCATGAAGGTTCTGCGCGTCGGACGCAGGTCCTCCAGCGCGGCCACCAATTCGCGCGCCGACGCGAAACGGTCGGCGGGAGCCTTCGCCAGGGCTTTGACGATGATTTGCTCGGCTGCCTCGGGCAGAGCCGGGTTCAGATCGCGGGGCGGCGGCAACGGCGCGGTGCAATGCTTGAGCATCACGCTCATCGGCGTATCGCCGGTGAAGGGCGGGCGGCCGGTGAGCATTTCATACAGCATCACGCCCAGCGCGTAAATGTCGGCCCGGCCGTCCACCTTGATCCCCTGTGCCTGTTCGGGGGGCATGTACTCCGGCGTGCCCACGAACGCACCGCTCTGGGTCAGTTGGGTTGAACTCTCCAGCGCCTTGG
>JACQED010000565.1 GCA_016200785.1 Chloroflexota bacterium | reverse complement strand
CATCGCTGATAGCCTCTTTACTTGGCACAATTTATCACAAATGGCTTGGGCCGTCATGGTATTGCTTGAACAAAACTGCTGGTGGGGGATTGGGCAAATTGACTGACATATATGAGGGTGGCTTCATCAACCGCCTCCCAACACCCGCCGCGCCTCCGCGAGTTGCGCCTTAACTGCCTCAGGCGCGGTGCCGCCGATCGCGTTTCGTCGGGCGAGGGCTTTGTCGAAATCGAAAACATCTCCCGGCGACTCATCGAAGGCCGGACTGAGACTCTGCCACTCGGCCAGCGGCAGTTCGTCGAGCGGCACGCCGACCTCGATCGCGCGCCGCACGGCGCGGCCCGCGATCCCGTGCGCCTCGCGGAACGGGACGCCGCGCCCCACGAGGCCATCGGCGAGATCCGTCGCCAGCATCCCGGCGTCGAGCGCCGCCTTCATCCGATCCGGCTTAACGGTCATCGTGGCAATCGCGCCGGCCAGCACCGGCAGCATCGCTTCGAGCGTGTCGAACGCGGCGAAGACCGGCGGCTTGTCCTCTTGCAAGTCTTTGTCGTAAGCCGACGGTAGGCCCTTGAGCGTCGCCAGCAGGCCGGTCAGCAAGCCGATCAGCGTCCCGGCTTTGCCGCGCGTCAGTTCGAGCACGTCGGGGTTTTTCTTCTGCGGCATCAGACTCGAGCCGGTGGCAAACGAATCGGCCAACTCCAAAAAGCCAAACTCCAAAGAGGAGTAGAGAATGAGAGATTCAGCCAGGCGGCTGAGGTGCGAGGCGAGCAGGGCGGCGTCGAAGAGGAATTCGGCGGCGAAGTCGCGATCGGACACCGCGTCGAGGCTGTTGGGCGAAACACCGGCAAAGCCGAGATCGCGCGCCAACCGTTCGCGATCGATGGGGAACGCCGTTCCGGCCAGCGCGCCGGAGCCGAGAGGCAGCGTCGAGGCGCGCTGGCGCGATTGCACGAGACGTTCGCGGTCGCGCTCCAGTGCCCAGAAGTGCGACATGAGCCAATGGCTGAACAGGATCGGTTGCGCGCGCTGGAGATGAGTGTATCCGGGCAGCATCACGCCGAAGAGCGCCTCGGCCTGCGCGAGCAGTGCGGCCTGCACGCCTCGGATGCGGCCCCGCGCGCCGTCTATTGCCTCCATCACCCACAGGCGGAAGTCGGTCGCGACTTGATCGTTGCGGCTGCGCCCTGTGTGCAGTTTGCCCGCGACCGGCCCCGCGATCTCGCTCAGCCGGCGTTCGACAGCGGTGTGAATGTCCTCGTCACCCGGCACGAACTTGAACGTCCCGCCGTTGAACTCGGCCCACACGCGTTGCAGCCCCCGGCACAACTCGTCGGCCTCACCTGACGTGATGACGCCGGCCCGCGTCAGCCCGCGCGCCCATGCCGCACTGCCGCGAATGTCCTGATCCCAAAGGCGCCGGTCGAAGTCAATCGAGTTGTTGAACTTCGCCGCCAGAGGATCGAGCGCGGTGGAGAAACGACTCCCCCAGAGTTTCATTCAGTCTCTCTTGAACTTCGAGTAATCTATCTCGCGATACCGCGTCTTGCCTTGTCCCGCGATGTCCATCATCGCGTGCACCCTCATCGGTAAGCCGAAGAGGGTGATGAAGCCTTCGGCATCGCTCTGATCGTAAACGTCTTCTTTGCCAAAGGTGGCGAAGTCTTCGCGGTACAGGCTGTTCGGGCTGGTGCGCCCGGCGCTGAGCAGGTTGCCTTTGTACAGTTTCAACCGCACTTTGCCGGTGACGTGCGTCTGTGTCTTCTCGACGAAGGCATCCAGCGCCTCGCGCAGGGGAGTGTACCACTGGCCGAAGTAGACGAGTTCGGCATAACGCTGGGCCACGATGTCTTTGTAGTGGAGTGTGTCGCGGTCGAGGCAGATCATCTCCAATTCGCGGTGCGCGGCGAAGAGGATCGTGCCGCCTGGCGTCTCGTAGACGCCGTGCGACTTCATGCCGACCAGCCGGTTCTCGACGAGATCGATTCGCCCGATGCCGTGCGCGCCGCCGATCTCGTTGAGTCTCGCAACGACCGACGCAGGTGACAGCGCCTCGCCATTCACTTGGACCGGCGTGCCGGACTCAAAATCTATCTCGACGTACTGCGGCTTGTCGGGCGCGTTCTCCGGCGACACGCTTCGCTGATACATCGACTCCTCCGGCTCCTGCCACGGGTCTTCGAGTAAGCCGCCTTCGTGCGAAAGATGCCATAGGTTCGCGTCGCGGCTGTAGATCGATTTCTCGGTTGCCGTGACCGGAACGTTGTGCGCCCTGGCGTATGCCAGCGCGTCCTGCCGAGATCGAATCTCCCATTCGCGCCACGGCGCGACGACTTTGAGACGCGGGTTGAGCGCGGTGTAGGTCAACTCAAAGCGCACCTGATCGTTGCCCTTGCCGGTGCAGCCGTGCGCCACGGCGTCTGCCCCTTCCTCTTCGGCCACTTTGACTTGATGCGTGGCGATGAGAGGCCGCGCCGCCGATGTGCCGAGCAGATACTTGCGTTCGTAGATCGCTCCAGCGCGAAGAACCTTGAAGAGGTAGTCGCGAGCGAATTCCTCACGCAAGTCTTTGATGATGCACTTCGACGCGCCGGAGGCAACGGCCTTTGCCGGCAGGCCGGAAAGTTCCTCGCCCTGCCCGATGTCGGCGCAGAAGCACACCACCTCACAGCCGTAGTTCTCCTTCAACCACGGCACGATGACCGAGGTGTCGAGGCCGCCGGAGTAGGCGAGGACGATCTTCTTGATTTGGGATTTCTGATTGCCGACTGCTGATTGAGACATGGTTTTCTCCTAAACAAAAAAGCCCTCCGGGATTGGAGGGCTTTCGATCACGAGTCGAGCGCCGCTAACCTACACGCCCGAACGCACGCGAAGCGAGCCGACCTCCCCGGAATGGAGCGGACGGATACGACGACTGCGACGACGGGAGCGGGGATCGGCGGACGAGAACATGACTGGCCGGAGTATAGCACGCGAGTGGGAAATGGTAATTGGTAATTCCAACCCGGATTGCAGGGCAAGCGATTGGGCAGGGTGACCAACGGAAAACCCAAGTTGTAATTCCGGCAGAGGTCGGTATAATTCCCCCCGCGCCGAGGGCGACAATCGCCTCGCGCAAGGAGATTTTTCTACATGCCCGAACATGGAATGCACGCGTGGGCCCAGCCCATCACCGTCGTCTACGTTCCCGGTTATCTCGACCCGATGCTGGAACGCGCTCTATCCGAACTACTGGAGTGGTTCAGGGCCAACGGTAGTCTTGTTCAAAGTCAACCGACCAACGAGACCGATTTGATTCTGACGACCGCGCGCTTCGGCCAGCCCCTGGGCCGCGACGAGGCGCTGTTGATCAGCGGCAAGCGCAAATACGGTCTCAGTCGCCGGCCGCAAGTGCTCACCGTCGTCAGTCTGCGCGAAAAAGAATACGACGAGCACATCGCGCACTTCACCGAGTTGGCCGCGCACCCGGAGATCAGCCATCAGTATACCGGCCTCGGCCCGCAGGCCGTCGAAGTCCTCGTCGAGCAGGCACAGCGCGGCGGGCCTGAAGTGGCGCTGGGCCGGCTGATGCAGGCGCAGATGATCAGCATTCGCGTGATGGCGCTGATCGGCGAAGAGGCCGGGCAGCCGCTTCGCGCGATCCACTTCGACCTCGCGGGGGCGCATCCCACGACCGATGCCGCGAACCTTCAGGCATTCGCCGACGAGACGGGCCGCCGCATCCTCACCGCCGTCTGCGCGCACGATGTGGATCATCACAGCGAAGAAGCCGAACCTCTGTCGAGGGCCGTCTGGGAATCGTTGACCACGCCCGAAGCGATGATTCAGGCCGGCGTCACCTTTACCCGTTACGGTTTCTTCACCACGCCGATCGCGATTGAAAAAATACTGGGCTACAAAGGCGGCATCGGCGAGGCCATCGCCGCGCAGTACAGCGAGGGATGTTACGCCGTCTACGAGCCGGAGATTCCGGGACTCATCACCACCGCAACCGGCAGTTCGCGGCTGGTGGATAAAAGATCGATCACGCGCGACGATCAGGGCATCGTCGTTGGCGTGAAGCCGGAGCGCGACGGCGCGAAGGTCATGCAGGTCGAGGGCCGCCCGCGCACTCTGCCCTCGGTCGAGGCCGTCGAGATGATGGGCATCTGCGAGGCCCTGCCGCCGCATCCGAGCAAGAATCGCAAAGGCGAGCCGGTGAGCGTCCCGCCGGTACATGCCATCCTTCACGGCCACCTCGGCGTCCAGTCTTACGATCCGAAGTGCATCGAAACTGTTTTCTTAGACGGTTTGTACTACGACTATCTCGTGTCGTGCGGCACCGGCGCGTTGGCCTCGGGCACGGCCCAGGCCTTCATGCGCTCGGCCACCTTGCGCGACTTCGCCGACCCTCGCGGCGTCGTGTTTCTCGAACAGCCGGGGCACGGCGTTGTCATCATCGAAAAGTGGGTTGAAGGAAAAGACCCGTTCGAGACCATCCACGAGTATCTCGAAACGGGCCGTTTGAAGATGACGATGCAGGTGCCGCAGGGCCGTGTCTATTGGGGGCGCGAGACCGCCGAATACGGGCGGGTGTTGATGCAAAAAGCGCCGGGGCCAGCCGAGGCCGTGGCGGTCTGAGAAACAGCGGCGGGCGTGAACCCTAGCTCCTCATCAATAGGCACTCTGTCGCGCCGCGCGTGCCGTGTTCGCCAGGAACAGCAGGAGCGCGATGACGTTGAGCATCCCGCCCCACATGCGGAGCGCCGGCGAAGACGCGAGATCGCCCGCCACGCGCAGGATAAGCGAGAGGTGTAGCAGAGCGAGGTGGGCGTAGAACGCCGGGCGATAGGGGACGGCGACGTTCATCACCGCTGGAACGATGAGCGGCGCGTGGCCGAAGATCAACGAGAAGACGAAGCCGAGCATGATGCTGTGTAGCATCGCGTCGTAGAGCGGCCCGGCGGCAAAACGCTCGCCCCAGTACAGCCAAAGGCCGCCGGCGGCGGCCAGCCAGACGTAGCCCGGCAGGAGGCACGCGGCGATGAAGCGGGTCAGGCCGGTCTGCTGAATCGTCTTGCGGGCGATGTCAAATCGCAAAAGCCATAGCGCGATGGCGATCAAGCCGATCCCGCCGAAGCGGACGCCCGTGCCGAGGTGTACCAGCGAGAGCAGCAGCGAGGCGAGGAAGAATCCGTTGGCCGCGAGGAAGAGAACAAGCGTGGTTCGCTTCAAAAGAAGCACCCGCGCCAGTTCGAGGCGCTCCCCGGATATCGTCAGAACGAGAAAGCCAGCCCACCACGGAACGACGTGGTAAACGGGTTGGCCCAGCAACCACAAGATATTCCCCATCAGCCATAACAGCGCACCGACGCCCATCGTCGCGTGCGCCCAGTCGGGCCGTGCGCGGTTGATCACGGCGAAGATCAACACCATGCCCAAACTGCCGATCGCGACCAGTGTGCGGCCAACGGGATCGGGCAGGCCGATTAGGGTCGACAGCGCGCCCAACCCGGCGAGCATGGGTGCGAGATACGGCCAGCGTCGGTTGAGTCCGGTCGAGATGGATGACAGCGCCACGGCGCGTTCGAGGCTGATGACCGTGCCGAGGAAGCCCGAGATCATCAGCGGGCCGTGGTTGGCGATCCAGTTGGGCCGCAACGGCGGCAAGGCCCAACCGATTCGCACGAGGCCCGCCCACATCGCCGCCAGCAGGGCGAGCATCCCCAATGCCATCAACGGTACGCGAGCGAAAGGACTTGTGGCTTTCATGGTGTCGTTTCAGCCCGCGTCCTCGGACGCGGTTCCGCATCTGGCGCGAAGCGTGCGGCCTATGCAGACTCAGAGGCTTTCAGCAGCAATAAGAGCATGACCACCGGAGTCCTGGCGACTACACTGTGTTTCAAACCGGCGGGCATGCGCACCCACGTGCCTTCGACGGCTTCGCGCGAATCGCCGCCCAGCGTCAGGTCGGCCTTGCCTTTTACGAAATGCAGAATGGCTGGCTGTGAGGCCGTATGCTCCGAGAGCTCCTGTCCCGCCGCGAAGCCGAAGACGATGGCTTTGAAGTGCTCGTCGGCGTAGAACGTGCGGCTGACGATCGTGTCGGGAGGAATGTCCGGCAATTGCCCGGCGAGGTCTGCGACGAACGTGTAATCTGAATTCACTTTTGTTCTTTAGCTCTCGCGGGTCAACTGCCGTATCTTTTCCAGAATAATCTGGGGGTCGGCGCGGAGGCCGAAGACCGAGCGCAGTTGGCCGTGCCGGTCGATCAGCAGGATCGTTTCGGAGTGCGATAGCCCGTCGCTCGTTCGCTCCACGTACACCGCGTAGTCCTTCGTGACCGATTGGACGTCGGCCTCACTGCCGGTGAGGAACGCCCAACCCGCTAAGTCCGCGCCCCATCTCTCGCCGAACGCCCTCAGTACCTGCGGCGTATCCCGCGCCGGGTCCACCGTGATCGACACCAGCGCGACGTTCCGCCCGAAATCCGTGCCGAGCTTGTCTTGCAACGTGCGGAGTGTTGCTGTGAGGAGAGGACATTCGGTCGTGCAGGAAGTGTAGATGAAATCCATCACCACGACTTTGCCGTGATAGTCGCGGAGGCTCACCGGTCGGCCATCCTGATCGGTCAGGGCGAAGCCGGGGGCGGGAGCGGGATCGAGGTCGAAGCCGGCGTCGGCATTGGTTGACATTTCCATATGGCCGGCGTGATCGCCGTGCGCCGAGCCGAATGGCCCGGCGGCGAACGTCGTCATCAGCGGAGTCCCGCGCAGTACGGTGATCACGCCGAGCGCGATCACCAGCACGCCCGAGGCGCGGGCCAGCGTCGGGCGCAGTGCCGTGCCGATCGCCAGTCCACCCAGCCCCACCGCGACGAGCATCGGCACGGTTCCGAGGCCGAAGGCGAGCATCGTGATCATCGCGCCCGCGAGCGTTCCCGTCCCGGCGGCGGCGATGGCGAAAGCATACACCAACCCGCACGGCAGGAAACCGTTGAACACGCCCAACAAGAACGCGCCCTGTAGGGGCGAGGCCTGTCCTCGCCCGCCCGCCTGTTCGCGGAAGGTCCTGAAGAACGGGCCAAGGAACGGGCCGACCCAAAGCCGCGAGGCGATGCGGTTGACGATGCTCTGCCCCGGCACGAGGCCGAGCGTTTGCAGGCCGACGACGACGATGGTGACGCCGGCCAGCGCCGAGAACGCCGTCTGCGCCGCGCGCAATGCCGCTTGGTTCATCAGCGCCGCGCCCGCGACGCCGGCGACCCCGCCGATGAAGACGTAGGTGAACAATTTTCCGGCGTGATAGATTGACATTCGCGCCAGCGACGCGTCGGCGTACCCCGGCCTCACGAGGCTGAGAGTGAAGCCGCCGCACATCGCCGCGCAATGAACCGAGCCTAGGGCGCTGGCGGTGAAGATGAGGAGGAGTTCGGGGAGGGTCATGGGCGATGCGTGACGGGTGACGAGTGGCGCGTGACGGGATGCGTCACACGCCACACGTCATTTTTCACAGGCAACTTAGTGACTTGCGCCCGCCGCTTCCGGCGAATAAACATCGTTGTTCCAGGCCCCCGACACGATGAGAGCGCCGGCCGCGCCCTTGCTAACGCGGTAGATGGCGTGGTCAACGAGCAGATACTGCCCCGGCTCTTGTAACGTGAGTTCGAATGCCGAAACTGAACCCGGTGGCACGTACCACGTCTCCTCGTTGGATACGAACGTATCCGGCGAACCGCTCCAGACTTTGTCGAAGATCTCGCCGATGATGTGGAAGTTCGATCCGATGTTCGGCCCGCCCACGCCGAAGAAGAGTCGAATCTTCTCCCCGACGTTGGCCTTCAGCGGATAGAGTTTCGCCAGCGCGTCGGTGCGCCCGTTGAATGTGAAGTACTCCGGCTGTTCGGCGGCGGCCTTGGCCTCGCTGAACATTTGGTGCCCTTTGTCGCCGTTTGCGCCGATCGTGTACCAATCGCTCTGCATCACGTAAAACTCGCGGTCAACTTTGGGCAGGCCGCCTTTCGGCTCGACCAGGATCGCGCCGTACATGCCCTGCGCGATGTGATGCCAGGGCGGCGTAAAAGCGCAGTGATAGACGTAGATGCCAGGGTTGAGCGCCTTGAAGGTCAGCATCTTGTCTCGCCCGGATTGGCGTTCAACACCGCCGCGCCTCCGCCCGGCCCGTTGACGGCGTGCAGGTCTACGTTGTGGCCGACTTTGTTCTCCTTCGGATTGACCAGAGTCACTTTCACCGTGTCGCCTTCCATTACCCGCAACATGGGGCCGGGCACGGTGCCGTCGAATGTCCAGAAATCGTAAGTCACGCCGTCTGCCAATTCGGCGGTGACCTCTTTGGCCGTCAAGGTGAATTCAACGGTCGTCGGCTCGGTGCGCGTGATGGGCGGCGGAACGATAGATGGGTCGCGCGCTACGTTGGGCTGCGTGGTGGGGTGCGCGGCCTCGATTGGCGCGGCCCCGATGCGCTTGACGGCGAGCGCCGCGCCCGGGTCCGGCGTGGCCGCCGCGGGCGAGCACCCGATCGCGCCGACGGTTACAGCCGCAACGACGGCGGCAAATACTGCGCTTCTGATTCGTTTGGTGATCATACTGTGCTCCTCATTTCAAATTGAATGTCTTCGTGACCTGATCGAACGTGATCGCGTGTATCTGCCCCGGCGCGAAGTGCGTTGTCCGATCGATGACCGGCTTCAGATCGCCGCCGGCGTCGTCGGCGCTGAGGCGAACGGTGTGCTCGCCGGGCGGCAGAATGAGTTTCTCGTAGGCGAACGACGAGCCTTCCTGACGGAAGCCGAGCGCGCGGTACGAGTTGTCGAGTACCACTTTGCCATCCACTTCGAGCCGCAGGCGGATGGGGAAGCGGCCCTCGGCCTGCTGTTCTTCGAGATACTTCACCTGCTCGTCGTGTGTCAATTGCGCCAGTTCGGGGCCGGTCAGCACTTTCGTCTGGTCGCGCAGTTGGCCGTCGTTTCGAATACCGAGTTGCAGAAGACTCTCGCTCGGGCTATACGGCTGATAGTTGACGTCGGTGATCGCGACCTGGAAGGCGAGGAAGAGCGCGAGCAGAATCCCGCCCCGGATGAAGTGCGCGGGCTTGAGAGTGAAGACCTCTTGTTGCTGAGCGTTGCGATCAGAGATTAGGGGTTGGGGGTTAAGCGCTCTGGCAAATTCGTTCGGCGGAACGAGCGCCGTGCGGATCGCCGCGCCGACGTACTGCTTCTTCAATCGTGGCAGGCGCGTGCGGTTCAAGCGGGCATCGATCCATAGATTGCCCTCGCGTTGAGCGCAATCGTCGCCGGGACAGCCGACGACCAGCACCTCGGCGGCCCCGGCGTCGAGCGTCTGCCCGACGACGTTCGGATGCAAGACACCGACGCAGGGAATGGTGAACGTGACGAGTGACGCGTGACGAGCGTCGCGCCACTCGCCACCCGTCACGCGCCACTTTGCGGCCCCGTGCGCGCCGTGCCGCTCACAAGTGAACACGACCTTGACCGGCACGCCCGCCGCACTGCTCGCAGCGCGGACGCGCGCAAGGACGGACTGGTAATATGAAGTCGCCGGCAGATCGGTGAGGCTCACTGCCATGCCATCGCACGACCCGACGCAGATGCCGCACGAAACGCACAGACTCGGGTTCTCCATGGCAATCAACTTGTGAGGCTTGCCGTCGGTGCGCGGAACCATCGCGATCGCGTTGTACGGGCAGTCCTCGGCGCATTTGGTGCAACCGGTGCAGATGTTCTTGTCAATCACGACCTTCCCTGGTTGCTTGCCCTGGAATATCCACGGGATGGCGGTGACCAAGCCGAATGCGATCGACGTGGCACTCCAGAAAAACGCCGGGTTGGCGCGGAGCGTGGCTGGAAGATAGAAGAGGAAAAATGGATCGATCGTCAGACTTCCGGGCAGGCGGCCCAGATCGGCCTTGAGCGCGCTGGCCGCCGGAACGATGACGGAGGCGACCACGAGGATCGCACCGAGCGCGATCATGAAATAGCGCGGCGGCAGGAACTTGGCGCGGCTGAGGCGAAGGACGTGGAACCAGTAGAATAGGCCGATCACCGTAAAGAGCGCGATGTGCGCGAACAGCAAGAGCAGGAACAACAGCCACGTCTGATCGGTTGACTGATTCGTCAGGAAGTTGAGCGCGAACGGGATGCCGACCGACGGGAAGGTGGTCATCGCGCGAATCACCGTTTCGAGGATCAACTGCGCGCGCTGGTCCCACACCAGCCAGTAGCCGGTGAGGCCCTCGAACCACATTGCGGCCAGCAGCAACATGCCGGTGAGCCACGCCAGCCAGCGCGCGCCCCGGAAGCGGTCTTGAAACAGTGTGCGGATCGCGTGGAAGAGCGTTGCGACGGCCGCCGCGCCCGAAGCGTAGCGATGAACGCCGCGCACGATGCGCCCGATCCAAAGCAGATGGCGATCAATCGCCGAGACAGACTCGTAGGCGACGTTCGTGCCCATCCCCGGCGCGATATAGAACACGGTCAGATACAAACCGGTGACAGCGACGACGATCAACAAGAATACGGCGATCGTTCCGGTGTGATACAACGGGTTGAGTAGCGACGCAGCATGCTGCGTCGCTGGCGCAACACGCTGCGTCTCTGCGTCCGCGCCGATCAGGCGGTTGACGAGGCTCTCGACGCCCAGCGCGATCTTCTCGATCTGCGCCAGCCCCGCGCGCCCGCCGATGCGAGGCCGCGCCGACCAGGGCCATTCGACCCCCGCCGTGCCTTGCGCGCTCACGGCCTGCCACTCGGCCTCGTGCTCTTCTTCGTCCTCTTCGAGCACCGGCGGCGGGACGCAATCCTTCTCCGGGTCAGCCTGGGCCAACAAATCCTTCGGTGTGCGCTTCAGCATTATCTTGACTTAAGAAGAGAGCACGCTCGTGTCAGACCAGGGCAGGTCGTGAGTTGGACCATGGGCCAGCCGGAGCGAGTTGCCGACGACGAATAGATTGCTGACGACCATCGCCAGCGCCGAGACGATCGGATGCAGGACGCCGGCCAGCGCCAGCCCGATGCCGACGATATTGTAGATGAAAGCCCACCACAGATTCTGCCGTATCGTGCGATACGTCTGACGCGCGAGGCTGATCGTCCAATTGACTTGCCGCAAATCCGATCCGATCAGGCTCACGTCGGCGGTCTCGCGGGTGACATCCACACCACAGCCGAGCGCGATGCCGACGTCGGCGCGGGCGAGGGCGGGGGCGTCGTTGAGTCCATCGCCGACCATCGCCGTCGGGCCGAGGCGCGAGCGAGCGTCGGCGATCCATCGCTGTTTGTCTTCGGGCAGAAGACCCGCATGAACGGCGATGCCCAGTCCCCGCGCCAGCGCACCGCCGGCCGCGGGATCGTCGCCGGTCAGCGCCTCTACGGTGAAGCCGGAGGCAGACAACTCGCGCACCGCCTCATTCGCCTCGGGGCGAATCTCCTCCTCGAAACCGAGCAGGCCGCGCACTTGCCCGTCCCATCCGACGCACACGACCGTGCGCCCGTTCGACTCCAATCGCGCTTTCTCTTCCGCAAGAGATTCGTCCAACGTCCAGCCGAGGCGTTGTATGAAGCGAGAACTCCCGATGGCCGTGTCGAGTGACGCGTGACGTGTGGCGCGTGATGAGCCGCCGTCAACATTTCCGCGCACGCCGAGGCCGGGAAGGGCGCGGAAATCACGAACAGAGCCGGCGGCGATGTTGTGTTCTCGCGCGTACGCCACAACGGCGCGGCCCAGCGAATGCTCCGACGCCGCTTCGAGCGAGGCGGCGCGCTCAATGACCGCTTCCAAATTGCCAATTACCTCCACCAGCTTCAATGTTCCTTTTGTGAGTGTCCCCGTCTTGTCGAAGAACACGGCTTTGACTCCGGCCAGTTTCTCCAGCGCCTCGGCGCTTCGAATCAGCGCGCCGCCCTCGGCCGCGCGGCCCATGCCGGCCCAGATCGCCAGCGGCGTCGCCACGCCGAGGGCGCACGGGCACGCGATCAGCAACACGGCCAGCGCGACGATCAGCCCGTGGCCCATCCCGGCCTGATGGCTCCAGTAGACGAACGCCAACGCGCTGACGAGCACGGTGAGCGGGACGAAGAACGCCGACACGCGATCGGCCAAACGTTGGACGGGCGCGCGGTGGGTGAGCGCGTCGCGCAAAAGCCGCACGAGGCGCGCGACTGCGCGATTCTCCCCGACGCCGGTCGCGCGCACGACGAGACAACCGTCGAGATTCACCGTGCCCGAATAAACGTGCGTGCCCGCTTCTTTGAAGGCCGGCTCGGCCTCGCCGGTGATCGAAGCCTCGTTCACACTGCCCGATCCGTCGATCACTTGGCCGTCCACCGGCAGGGTGCCGCCGGGGCGCACGATCACCTCTTCGCCGAAGGCGACGGCGGACGCCGGCGCTTCCACTTCTTCGCCGCCCCGGCGCACGCAGGCCGTGTCCGGCGCGCGCGCGAGCAATCGTTCCAGCGCCTCAGAGCCGCGCGCGCGGGCGCGCAGTTCGAGGTAATGCCCGGCGGTGACGAAGACGAGGATGGTCGTAGCCGTGTCGAAGTAAACGTCGCCGCCACGAGCGATGCCGTAGAGTGAAGCCAGGTAGCCCGACAGACTGCCCAGCGCGATCAGCGTGTCGGTGCTGATTCGCCGCTGGCGCAGGCCCTGCCACGAGTTGACGAGGATCGGCGGAACGAGCGCGATCATCGCCAGCGTCGATCCGATCAGCATGTTCAACTTGAAGAGGAGAACGATCGCCGGAGGGATCGCCAGCCCGCCGCCGAAGATCGCCGCCCGCGCCCAGTCCGAATACAGGAACAGGCTCATCATCATCGTGTCCATGCTGAACACGAGGCCGAGCGCGAGGCGGGTCAGCAGTCCCCAGGCTTCCTCGCCGGGGTCGGATTGATCGAGGTTTATGCAGCAGGAGGAGAATTGCCAGCCGGGAGTGTCGAGTGGCGCAGGGCGGGTGGCGGGGAGGGCGTGTTCCACAAGCAGGTTCAATCGCCCCCAACACCCACCAGCGCCGGCCTCTTCGCTGCGACGGCGGGGGTCGGCGTTCGATGCAACAGCGACTTCAGCATGATGGCGACGAAGGCCGCGCCGCCGAGAGCCGCGATGCCCGCGCCCACGCCCATGATCACCATTGGCTGAAGCCAGGCCGCGCCGGTCACTGCCGCGTCGTACGTCTTACGCGGTGCGCCGAGCGTGCCTGCGCCGAGCAGTCCGGCCACCAACAGCATGATGCCGAGGGCGAAAAAGTACGGCTGGATCGCCGCAAGTTTGCGCCAAATCAATTGCCGATCGACTTTCGCCAGAAGGTGATAGGCGAGGCCCATGAAAGCGAGCGTTACGCCGCCGACCACGACGCTGTGATAATGCGCCGGGGTTTGCAGCGTGCCCTGCCGCGCCGCCGGGTGGATGGAAAGGCCGAAGGCGAACAGCGCCACCGAGAAGGCGAACGTCATGACGCGCGGCTCGCTCCACGGCATGCTCTTGAGCCAGGCGACGTTGCGCGTGCTCCGCGCGCGCCACGCCCAGACGATCAACATCGGGCCGAGCAACATAACCGGCAGGCTGAGGCCGCTATCGAGCGAGATGCCCCAGGCTTTCCTGGTCGGCACGGTGATCGCGTCGTAAAGGAAATAGGGCAGGGGGGTCGCCAGCGGGAAGAGGGCGAAGAGGCTGAACAGCACTTTGGCGAATCGTTCGTTGATCTTCGGCTCGCCGAGAAAGACGCCGACGACGGCGAACCAGACGACGACCATCGTGGAAACGCTGACGTATTGGAACGAGTGGCCCATGCCCCAGAACATCGCCTGATAATATTCCGCCGGCACGCGGCCATTCGCGCCGATGCCCAGCCGAAGCGCGGCAACCGCGAGCGCGACGAGCGCGGTGAGCGCGGCGACGGCGGCGCAGGCCATCCCGTATTCCGTGATGGACAATGTAGGGCCTGGGCTTGTCCCCGCCCTGCGCCGCACAACCGCGACGAGGTAATTCGCCGCCGTGATCCCTATCCCGCCGAGAAACGTGACGAAGCCGACGAAGAACAGCGGCGTGTCGAGCAGAGGCACGTAGTCGGTCATCACGTCTTCTCCTTGAAAGAGAAGGATCGGGATCGAGATGATCGCCGCCCCGGCCAGTGAGATCGCCAGGCCGACCCAGCCAGCCTTGCGGCTCATCGGCAGGCCGGTCTGCACGCCGATGTACATCCACACCGTCGAGATGAAGGCCAACAGCCAGATGGTAAGCGCGAAGGTGACGTGACCGACGAGAATGACGTGAAAGGCGCGCGCCGAGGGCAGAAGCCGGACGCCGGGGGTGCGCGTCATCGCCACCATAAAGGCCATTGTGCCGGCGATGCCCGCCGCGCTGATGGCATACAGGAGCCACGAGTAGACGAGGTTGCGATTCGCCGACGAGAGTCCGGTAGATGATTTCATGATTGCCTCCGGCGAAGAGCCGATAGCAGATAGCAAATGGCAGATAGCAGATAGCCGACGGCCGATGGCAGATAGCGTATCGCCCTCCGCGGCGTGCACCCTGCTATCTGCCATCCGCCATAAGCCATCAGCCATTCGCCATCAGCGAATGCCCCACGCCTGTGACAGCGTGATCCAGTTGCCAAAGTACAGAAAGCCGATCCACAGGAGCAGGAGAAACGTCAATACGACTGTGCCGGGGGTCTCGGGGCCGCTGTGTTTGTTGTCCATAGTCAAATCTCCTTCAGGTGACGAGTGGCGGGCGTCGCGTGTCGTCACCCGTCACCCGCCACTCGTCACTCTCTATGCTTCCAACGGACTTAACGCCTTCGGATCGCGCTTCGGGCTGAAGAGCAGAGAGCCGACGGCGACGATAATGAACATGGCTCCGCCCGTCGCAGCGATAACCGCGCCGATGCCGGAGAAGGTGAGCATGAGATTCATTAGCGGCTGGACTTGCACCGGGATGGTCACGTTCGAGAACGTCACGTCCCAGTGGCGGCGCGGCGCGCCGAGCGTCCCGGCCAACGTCATCGAGATGCTCAGGATGATCAGCCCGATGCCGTAGACCCACGGTTGCCACTGCGCGATCTTCTTGGCGAAGAGCGGGCGACGGAAGACGAGCGGGAGGACGTAGTAGGCGAATCCCATGAAGGCCAGCGTCGTGCCGCCCACGACCGTTGCATGGAAGTGACCGGTGATGCGCCAGGTGTTGTGGGCCAGCAGGCTGAGTTGCCCCGCGCCCAGCACCACGCCGGTCGGCCCGCCGATGAACCCGAAGATGAACAGCGAGAACATCAGCGCCGAGAAGCCCGGCTCTTTCCACGGCGCGTTCAACAGCCAGCCGAACAGGCCCTTGTTGTAGCCTTTCTTGCGCATGGCGGTCTCGATGGCCGCAGGGATCGAGAAGGCGTGGATGAGACTACCGAGCACGGCCAGGTACATGGCGTAGCTGGTATTGAAGAATTTGGCTGCCGTGCCAAGGCCGGGGTCGGTCAGCAAGTGGTGCATCGAGCCGAGGTTGATGAACAGGATGTATAGGAAGAACGCGAAGCGCGACAGTTTCTCGTTGACCGGCTTGGCGCCGACCGTGAGCGTCGCCAGCGTATACCAGATGGCGATCATCGCCGACAGGTTCACCTGTTGCGCTGAGTGGCCGAAGCCCCAGAAGGTGACGCGGTACGCGCCGGGATCCACGTTGCCGATGCCCAGCGACCAGAGCAGGGTGGGGATGAGCGCGACCGCGCCGCTGAGCAAGGTGAACAGCGCGATGATGGCGGCGGTGAGCAGGCCGAACACCGCCAGCGGCATCGAGCCTTCGTAGCGACCCTCGACCTTCGCCATCACCAGGGTGGCCAGGAAGATGCAACAGGCCAGGATCGCGCCGACGGCGAACAGGATGTAGCCGACGTAAAAGAGCGGGTCGGCCTTGAGCGGCGGATACGCGCTGAACATCACGTCGGCGCGGCCCATCATGATGATCACATTGACGAGGATCGCGCCGCCGAGCATGAGCGCGTAGGCGACCCAGGCCAGTTTCACTCCGACCAGCCGCGCGTTCAACAGCGCGTTGCCGCCGAAGTACAACCCGGCGACCTCGAAGAACACCATCCAGAACACGAGCATGTTCATGCCGTGCGCGGTGAGCAGGCGATAGAACCAGGGCGCGCTTAAGAGGTGCACGTCGGGCCAGCGGGTGAGGCCGATCAGCAGGGCGTAGATGCCGCCCAACAGCAGGGCGACGATCGCCGTCACCGCGTTCACGATGATCAGCCGCTCGGCGGCGAGGTCAACTTTGAACGTCGTAACGGGGCACACGCGGAACACGGAGCGCGTGCCGGAAAAGGTATTGGGGAGTGCGATAGCAGCCATGCGATTCTCCTTAGAGTGCGACCGCCGAGGTCGCCGCAAATCGGGCGACCACGAGTGTCGCCCCTACTTCACCACGATCTTGCCCGTCATCAGGTGGTGCCCGATACTGCAAAACTCGTTGCACCACAGGCTGTAGTTCCCCGCTTTGTTGGGCGTGATGGTGATCATGTAGTCGTAGCCGGGGAAGATCTGCAGGTTCAGGTTGATGGGCTGAATTGAGAGGCCGTGCTGAACGTCAAGCGACGAAACGTGGAGGGTGTAGGTCTTGTTGTTCTCCAGTTCGAGGATCGGCGTCCATTGCCATTGTTTGGCGACAAGGTAGATGTCCGTGCCGGGCTGGGGATGGACGATGGGCACGCCGTTTTCCTCGCCGACCTTGTTAGCCTCGACGAACTGATCGGCCAGCGACTTATATTGCGCCGTCGTGATGCGCTGGGCGCGCGTCGGCAGGTTCTGCGCGCCGAGGAAATACCAGCCGATCAACATGAAGAACATGAAGAAGCACCACAAGGCGGCGACCGTCACCCACAAGCGTTCCTCGCGGCCGAGCGGCTTCCACCAGATTCGTTCGGGCGGATATATTGCCATTGCGTTTTCCTTTCTCGCGCAGGGCGACTACCCGAGTCGCCACCGCGTTTACGGGTGCCACACCGGGATGACCGATGTGTGCCACAAGCCCCAGACGATGTAGAAAAGAGTCGGAACTGTCAGTCCCAGCGTCAAGAGCAGAAAGATGTCATCGAAGATGACCTGCCCGATCGGGATGCGTTCCTTCTGCGGAGGGGCGGCCCCCTCCTGCGCGGGTTTGGGTTGATCTGCCATGCGGGTTTCCTCCTCACTGGTGAGCGATGTGTGACAGGTGGCGCGCGACGTGTGACGTTACTCTCGCCACGCGCCACGCCTCACCCGACACCCGTTACCGAACTGCTACGTCAACGATCATTCCAAGAAACAGCACGAGCAAGTAGTAACTGGAGTACTTGTAGTTTTTCCATGCGACGGGGATGGCGGGATTGCGGAATAAGCGCCACGATGAGACGACGAAGCCGACGCCGCCAATCAGCGCGACTGTGAAGTAGATCAGGCCGAGGTCGTGCGTGATCACCGGCACGAGTGAAATGATGAGGGTGAGCAATGCGCCGGTGACGATCGCCCTGACCGTCTTCGCGGTCCCTGCCACCACCGGCAGCATCGGAACGTTGGCGCGCCGGTATTCGCTCTCTTTGCAGATCGCCAGACTCCAGAAGTGGGGCGGCGTCCACAGGAAGATGATCCCGGCCAGCGCCCATGCGCCGAGGGTGATCGGCGCGACCGCGCCCCACGCGGCCAACAACGGCGCGCTTCCCGTCCAGCCGCCGATGACGATGTTCCACGGCGTCCGGCGCTTAAGCCACACGGTGTAGATGAGCACGTAGACGATCACCGCGACGCCGATGTGCAATGTGACCACGCGGCCCAGCCGCCAACTGAGCGCCAGCCCGCTGACAATGAGAACCGTGCCGGCGGTGAGCGCGGCCAGCGGCGTGATCTTGCAAGCCGGGATGGGTCGGCGGCGCGTGCGGCTCATGGTCGAGTCGAGGTCGCGGTCGAAGTATTGATTGAACGCAGCGGCCCCGGCGGCGGTGAGCATTCCGGCGAGGAAGAGTCGGGCGAGCGGCTCCGGGTGCCGCACGCCCTGCCCGGCGACGAGCGCGGCGACCATCGCGGTGAACGTCACCAAAGCGATCACGCTGATCTTGATCAGCGCCGCCATGTCTCCGATCCATTCCCACGCCCGTCGCGCGGCTCGGACCATCGTTATCGTTTCAACCTGTCGGCCAACTGTGAGGGGAATGCTTCTGTCTTGCACGGGCTTCTCCTTGTCAGGTATGCCCGCAGGGCTGCGGCGCACCGGGCCTGATCGTGGATAGCAGTTGTCGAGATTGTATGACACGTCACAAACGGAAGTATATGATGTGCATCATGTTTGGAAGTGTTCGAGAAAAAAAAGAGCAATCCGGTCAGGATTGCTCCCATGATGCGCGTCATAGCCGACCGAGTCGGGCGCGGCTAAAATCGGTCACAATAATGGGCAATGGCGATCGGTCAGATTGGGGGGAACGGATCCGCCGCTGGTTTGGAGACCGGGTGGCCCGCCTCGGCCTGCGACCCGCGCCGGCCTCACCGCGCGCCGACGGCGTCTATCCCGACTACGTCACTTGCCCGCACTGCGGCGAGCTGGAGGTCGAGGTGTGGTGCAATGAGAAAGAGGCGCGTTGCCACAATTGCGGAAAGACATTTGAGCACAAGGCACAGCCGGAGTGTGAGAAGGAGTCGTGATGAGGGCAGGAGAGTCGCACTTGCGTCAGAGTCGAGGGCCTCTTAATCACGAATTGCACGAATGAACGAATGGCACGAATGTTTCTATTCGTGGTATTCGCCTATTCGTGTCATTCGTGATTTTCCGACTCTCCAACTGCTTAACTCCTATTGATTTCACGCGTCTCGAATCACGTTTCACTTCCGCCCTGCCTGCTGCGATGCACAACATACACGCCGACCAGCACCGCCGCGCCGCCGACGATCTGCCACAACGTCAACGGTTCGCCGAGGAACGGAACAGCGAGCAGGGCCGTCATCAGCGGCTGGCCGAGCATCGTCGGCGCGACGACGGAGGCCGGCAAATGGCCGAGGGCGTAGTTGATCGCGAGGTAGCCGATCGTCTGCGATACCAGGCCGAGGAAGAGGAAGTCGAGGTACGTGGCGAGAGAGTAGCCGGTGAGAGGTTGGCGCAGGGCCAGGCTGAGGACGAACAGGACCACGCTGGAACTCAGGGCGGCGGGCCAGAAGTAGGTGAGGGGGCCGAGGGTTTCGCGGCCGCGCTGAGTGATGAGGAAGTATCCGCCGTAGAAGAATCCGGCCAACAACCCGAACAGCGTGCCCAGTCCAAATGAGGCGGCGCGCAGAGTGTCGAGGCCGAGAATGACCGCCGCGCCGGCCATCGCCAGCACGAGGCCCGCCCAGAACATCGCGCTCAGCTTTTCGCGGAAGAGAACCAGCGCGCCGAGGCCGACCCACAGCGGCGCGGTGTTGGCGAGAAGCGTGGGATTGGTCGCGCCGCTCATCATCACGCCGGTCGCCCACAACATGAGGTCGCCGGCGAAGAACAATCCCCCCAGAACTGCGAACTTGACCCCACGCGCCGGCAGGCCGCGGCTGGCCTTTGCCCGGCGATAGAACGGCCACGCCATTAGAACGACGGCGATCGCGACGCGATAGAAACTGGTGACGGCGCCCGGCGCTCCGGCCCAGCGCACGAATATCGCCGAGAAGGCGATGCTGAAGGTACCGACGACCAGGGCGAGATAGGCGCTTAGATCGGATCGAGGCGAGTCGGGCATCACTCGCCGCCCACCCGCCGCAGGGCTTCGCGATCGACGATGACGACGTAGCCGCCCCGAAGTGTTTTGACCAATCCGTCCTTGCGAAACCTCGACATCACCCGGATGGCCGTTTCGATGGTCGTGTCGGCGAGGTCGGCGATATCCTGGCGCGAGAGGCTCGCCTGGATCGCCCAGCCCTCGCCGGTCTCTTCGCCGAACTTGCTCGCCAACTTTAAGAGAATGTGCGCGATACGGCGCTCGACGCGCTCGCTGATCATCATGCGCATACGGATCACGCCCAACAGCCTTTCGCCGAGCATCTCGATCACGCGCACGCTCACCGGCGGGTAGTCTCTCAGCAGGCGTTTGTATTCGTCACGGGAGAGGCTGAGCGCAGTCGCCGGCGCCAGAGCCTGCGCTGTGGCCGGCTGGTGAGTCATGAGCATCGCCGCGCCGCCGAACATCTCGCCGGGCGGGATGACTTCGATGACGATCTCTTTGCCGCCTTCGCCGTTCTTGACGATTTTGACCTGCCCATCCTTAACGACCCAGAACCGCTCGGCCGGATCGGCCTCGTAAAAGATGTAAGCGTCGCGCGGGAAATGATCCTCGCGAAAGCGCGGCGCGATGGCCGTCAGGTCGGTCGGACTGAGATCGCGAAAGAGGGGCACCCGCGCCAGCACGTCGGCGTTGGAGGGCATAGCCGAATAATACTACAACTTCGGCCAGGTTACGCGAGGAGGGTTGCCGTGTTCTATTGAGCGCACCAGCGCTCGACGGCAGCCGCGATCTCTCCGCCGGCGCTCGCGAGATCGGGCGCGGTGTCAAAGACAGACTCGCCAGCGCGGTCGGCCTCCAGCGCCGCCGGACTGAACGGCAGTGCGCCGATCACCGGCAGGCCGCCGGCGCGCGACTCGACGAAGGCGCGGTCGGCGGGATCGCGCACCTTGTTCGTCACCAGCGCGAGGCGTTCGAGGCCGATGTCGCGCGCCAGTTTCACGATCTGCGCCGCCGTCGCGAGACTGCGCTGGCCCGGCTCGACGACGACGATCATCGCGTCCACTGCCTCCGCCGTCGCGCGGCCCAGATGCTCCACTCCGGCGTACATATCCATCAGCACCACCTCGCCGCGCCGGAGGAGGATGTGCGAAACCAACTGCTTGAGCAGAACGCTCTCCGGGCAGATGCACCCGGAGCCGCCTTTCTCGACCGAGCCGAGTTCGAGGAGTCTGACGCCGCGATGCGTGACGGCAAATTCGTCGGGGATGTCGTCAACGCGCGGGTTGAGTTTGAAGTAACCGCCGAAAGTTCCGGGTTGAGCGCCGGTGCGTTCGTGGATGAGTTCATGCATTTCGGCGATGGGCGTCAGTTGGTCGAGCAGGTCGCGCGGGAAGCCGAGCGCCGCGCCCAGGCACGGCGACGGGTCGGCGTCAATCGCCAACACGGTGCGCCCCTGCGCCGCGTAGTGATATGCCAGCAAACTCGCGAGTGTCGTCTTGCCGACGCCGCCTTTGCCCGTGACCGCCAATTTCATTTCGTGGCCCTCTACACCATTCCCGTTTCCAGAATGTCGGTCAACTGCTCCACGACCTCCGGGCTGAGCGGCGCGAGGCGCAGACGCCGCGCCGTAGCGTCATGGTCGTAGTGCAGGTGGCGTATTTGAACATCGCCGTCGCTCCACACCGCGTAGGTGGCGTCGGGCGTGCCGTAACGCGGTTGGCCGAGGCTGCCGGGGTTGACGATCAGCCGCCCGTCCAGTTTTCGGATGGCGGGCATGTGGGTGTGGCCGAGGACGATCACGTCGGCGGCGATGCCGTCGAACAGAGCTTCGAGTTCGGCCTCCGGGCATGTCGCCGGATTCAACACGCCGCCGAGGGGATCGGCGGGCGATCCGTGTGTCACATAGAATCGCGCGCCGCCCGCCGCGCTCGCCGCCGACAGCGGCCAGCCCCGGAGGCCGTCGAGATCGCCGGGTGCAAGAATCGCGCGCGAGTAGTCGAGCGTTTCGCGGGCGGCCTCTTCGAGTTCCGGCAACGAGACCCGGCAGGTTTGCGAAAACCTGTTAGGTCTGGCCAGCGCCTCGTCGTGATTGCCTCGCACCCCTGTCGTGTTTGCCAAAAGCCAGCGAGCGCAGTCCGCCGGGTCGGGGCCATAGCCGACCGCGTCGCCGGCGAACAACACTGCGTCGGGCTTCGGTTCTGCGCGTTGAAGAGCGATCAGCGCCTCCCAATTGGCGTGAACGTCGGCGATCAGGAGGAGGCGCATCTCACTCGCGGTAGAACTTCGGCGTGACGGTCACGAACTCGGACCAGCCCTCAACGGCAACGCGCTCGCGGTCGGCAGGCGGGAGGCTGAGTTGCTCCACGATTTGGTCGTAGCGCAGGGTGAGGTTGAGGATGGGATCCCCGTCGTCTCCGAACTCGACGATGCAGGGACGCTCTTCGCCGAGCGGGTTGCGCATAAGCCGTCCGAAGCACTGCTCGCACTCGGACAAAACGTGATCGCACAGGTGGCGATCGATGGTCATGTTCATCGCAGGACTCCTCCTGCGGCGGCGGCGCGCGCTAATAACGCCGCCAGCGTCGTCTTGCCGACGCCGCCTTTTCCCGCAATCGCGAGTTTCATTCAGTCACCCGGGGCTCCCGAGATACCTGTGCACGCTTGCCGCGGCGTTGGAGTCGGAATTGCCGGCCGCCATGCGTTGAGCGCGAAAGAACGGGACAACCTACACGGCCCTCGCGCGGGCGGCCGCCGCGGGCAGGAACGCTTCCAGCCCCTCCAAGGCGGCCGCTTCCACTTCCGTTTGGTTACGCAGGACGAGCGTGTGTTCCTGCCCATCGTGGATTAGCACGACGGTCAGCTCCGGCCGGCCGTCGTCTTCCACTTGCTCCGTGCAGTAGCGATTGTGGCCGAGCGGGTGGCGAATCGTCGCCGCCAGGCACCGGTCGGCGAAGTTGTCCCCATGCTGGCAGGTGTCGTGATCGATAGTGATTTTCATAGCCTTATCTTCTCCCGCAACCAGTTGATCCACCGTGCCCCACCGGCGCGGCGATCGATCCCAAGAATAACTCACTCCCCGCGTCAAGTCACTATCAAACGGCACTCGAATCGGATGACGTTTCTCTCCTTCAAAAGCCCGCCTGTACGGGCGACCGCGCCGCTCAGGTTCGCGCGGCTTAGCCGGGGCGGGCAGATGTGCTACAGCCACTCCTTGCCATATGCGCGCATCGCCTCCACAATGGGAATGAGCGCTCGCCCCTTCTCGGTCAACGAGTATTCCACGCGTGGCGGCACTTCGGCGTAGCACTGCCGCGCGACCACCCCTGCCTGCTCCAACTCGTCAAGTCGGGCGGACAGTGTTCGCGGGCTGATCTCCAGAGACTTCTCCAATTCGCCGAACCGCTTCGTCCCCTCGGCCAGATCGCGCAGAATCAGCAGCACCCATTTGCTGCCGATTAGCGCGGCGGTATCGGCGACCGGACACCGCTTGTCTGTCTTCGACATGGGCGTTTCCCTCGCTTATCTCTCCGTTGGCTATACCCACATGATAGCACAGACACTTTACAAATGGTAGTTTTGATGATATAGTATCCAATAGATAGTAACTAACAGCGGTATAGTATCAAACCGGAGGCAACCATGATAGAGAATACCCTCGCACCGTCAGCCGACATCGGGCTCCTGATCCTGCGGGTCGCCGTCGGCGTCATCTTCATCTACCACGGCTACCCCAAAATGCCATTTCCCGGTTCTCCGATGGGCGGCCCCAAAGGCTTCGGAGGCTTCCTCGGGCAGATGGGCATTCCCCTGCCCGGATTGATGGCCTGGGTGGTCGCGCTGGTCGAGTTCATCGGCGGATTCCTGCTGATCGTCGGCTTCGCCACGCGCCTGATCGCGTTGCTGCTGGCGATCCTTATGGTGGTGGCGATCTGGAAAGCGAAGATCGGCACGATGAAAGTCGGCTTTGTGGCTCAGCAGGCCACCGGCTGGGAGTTCGACTTCGCGCTGTTGGGCGCGTCGCTGGCGCTGTTTTTCGTCGGGCCGGGCACTCTCGCGCTTCACTTCGGGTTGGGACTATAGTCCTGACACATCGGGTGTCTACGAGACGCTCGGCGTCTTGTCTGTGGATTCTCCCGACCCGCGCCGGGCTGCCAACAGCGCCGCCTCCACCCGGCTGCGCACATGCAGTTTGCCGAGGATGTTCGTCATGTAGTGCTTGATCGTCTTCTCCGCCAGGCTCAGGCGCTCCCCGATCTCGCGGTTGGTGAGGCCCTCCGCCACCAGCTGCAGAGTCTCCTGCTCCCGCTCGGTGAGTTCGTCCATGGGGTCGGTCGGGCGGCCCCGGGTGAGTTCCACCAGCACGCCGGCCGCCAGCGCCGGCGAGACGTAGACCTCGCCGCCCGCCACCGCCCGCACCACGTTCGCCAGTTCGCGCGCTGATACGCCTTTGAGCACATAGCCGCGCGCCCCGGCCTTGAACGCCGCCAGCAGATCGTCCTCGTGTTCGGATACGGTGAGCATGACGATCTTCGTCGCAGGACAGGCAGCCGCAATCTCGCTCGCCGCAGTCAGTCCGCTCTTTCCCGGCATGGCAATGTCGAGCAGCAACACGTCGGGCGTCAGGTCGCGCGCCAGGCGCAGGGCCGCCTCGCCGCTGGCGGCCTGGCCCACCACGGCCATGTCCGGCTCACCAGCCAGCGAGTGTGCCACGCCCTCGCGGAACAGCGGATGATCGTCGGCAATCACGACGCGAATCGTCTCACTCACCCTCGACCTCCGGCACGGCCAGCGGCAGGCGGGCCCGGACGCTCGTGCCGCGTCCGGGCGCGCTATCCACTTCGAACGTCCCGCCGAGAATTTCCACCCGCTCGCGCATGCCGGCCAGGCCGAGGCGTCCGTTGCCGGCGAGTATCTGCGGGTCAAACCCCTTGCCGGTGTCCGCAATCTCGGCCACCAGTTGGCCGCCCGCGCTGGCGAGATGGACGCGCTGGCCGATCCCGCCCGCGTGGCGAAAACCGTTGCCGAGCGACTCTTGCAGCAGGCGATACAGCGTGATCTTGACCGGAAGCGCCGCCTCGCCGGGCAAAGGTCCCAGCGCCAGCGCGACCGTCTGGCCGGTTTTGCGCTCGTAGTCGCGCACGGCACGTTCGGCGGTTTCGGCCGGCGAGAGGTCTCCGATGTCTGGAAGCCTCAGGCCGGTCGAGATCGCGCGCAGATCGCCGAGGGCGGACTGCAGGGCGTTTTGGACGGTGCGGAAGTCCTGGCTGACGGTCCGGCCCTTGCTCACCGCGACCACGCAGGCAGCGCAAGCCTCGGCCAGCGCCTCAATCCGCAGCAATGCCAGCCCTAAATCTTGGCCGGGGCCATCGTGCAAATCGGCCGAAAGACGGCGCAGGAAGCGTTCGTTGAGCGCCGTGGCGCGGGCGGCAGCGCGGCGCACCCGCTCGTGCAGTTGCTCGTTCTGCGCCAGCAGATTGGTGAGTTGGGTCACTTTGTCGCGCAGTTCGTTTTGCTGGGTGACGATGGTGTTGCTCGCCCGCCCGACCAACCCTGCCAGCAGCAGGTACATCGCCAGCGTCGCCGTGACGACGATCAGCCAACTCCGCAGTTGCGCCGCGCGCACTTCGCGTTCCAGGTCGTCGGTCGTCTGGTAGAACTCCGACACCGCCACGATGGTGCTCGTGCCCTCCACCCGAACCGGCGCGTAGGTCTCGATAAGACGCGACCACTGCGTGCGTTCGTATTCGTTCTCCAGGTCGGTCAGATCACTAATCCTTGCATGCACCTCGCCGGCAAAGGCCAGCGCCAGCGCGGAGCGCATGGGAAACTTGCGCCCGATGAGCACCGGATTGGTGCTGTACAGAATCTGGCCGTCGGCCCCCCATATCTTAAAGGCGGCGATCCGCTGGCCGAGCGGGGTGTCGCTGAGCAGCGAGCCGAGCGAGGCCAGGTGCTCGGCGTCCAATTGATCCGCGTGGGCGAGGTCTTGTAGGTGAGGGGCGATAAAACTGTCCACGTACAGCGCAGTGACCGCCGCCGTGCGGTTGACGACGCCAGTTTCGATTTGCCGCCCCACCCACGTCCCGATGATCAACATGCCGGTGAGCAGGATGATAAAACTAGCCAGCAGGAACTGGCGGGCAAGGCTGAGACGGGTGAAGGCGAACATGGAAAAATCCCAAATCCCAATTACCAATCCCCAATTGCCCAAATACCCAACATGGTAGGGCACAACGTCGGCGGCGGATATGGACTAAAGTCTTAATTTTTTGCGCCGAGCGTCCATCAGAAAGGCCGCCCGTAGCCCGTTCCCTCACGGCTTACGCTCCAAGATAATAGGCAGAGTTAGCACAGATCGGGTTTAGCGGAGTCGGCTGTCACTCGTCGTCTCGACTCCAGTCCAATACGGAGGTTACTATGTCTCGCAAATTCACGATCCTTTCGCTGCTACTCCCCGTAATTGTGTCGCTGCTCGTCGGGTGCGCGCCCAAACCGGCCGGCCCACTTGAGGTGACCGTCACCCTGACGGATTTCAATGTTGCTGCCTCAGCGGCCTCGGTTCCCGTCAACACGCCGATCAAGTTCGTCGTCACTAACAAGGGTGCAGTGGAACACGAACTGATCCTCCAGCCGAGAGGCGCGGATGACCAGCCGCTCGAAGCCAACGGCCGCGAGTCCGAAGTAGAGGACATTGAACCCGGCGAGACCAAAGCGCTCGAGTGGACGGTGACGGCGGCGGGTGACTATCAACTCGCCTGCTACGAGCCCGGCCACTTCGAGCAAGGCATGCACACGGACTTCACCGTGACCAAGTAACCAATCAAGTCTCATCGGGAAACTGCGCCCGCCCCTCGCTGTATCCGCCGGCGGGTGCGAGCATATTTGAACAACAGGAGGAAAACATGGTCAAGCGAATCTTGTTTCTGGTGATGGTCGGCGCGTTGGTGCTGGCCGGCTGCGCCGGGCAAGGTACCGCCGTGGCTCCTACACAGCGCGCCGTTTACATGGCCGCGATCGAGCCGAAGGGCAGCACGACGGTAGACAAGGAGCCCTTCCCGGCTGTGGCTCTGCCCGAGGGCGGCGGGTATGCACTCGACGAACCCGACGCCAACGGCGCGTGGGTGGTCGAGACCTATCGCTGGGATCCCGGCACCATCGTCGTGAATCAGGGTGACGTGGTGACGCTGGAGATCATCGGTATCAACGGCAAAGAGCACCCGTTCACCATTGAGGGCTACAACATCAGCGACGTGGTGAAGCGTGGGCAGGTCACGCGCGTGACCTTCGCCGCCGACAAAGCCGGCATCTTCAAGATCAAGTGCAGCGCACACCAGCCTTCCGTGCAAGCCGACCTGGTGGTGCTGCCGAACAAATAGCCAGCCTCAGTTCGTTCCGAAAGGCGAGGCCGCGCAAGCCGGGCGACCTCGCCTTTTTTCTATTCTTACCGCAGGAAACCCTTCTCAGTCAGCATCGGCCTCGGATCGATCATGTTCTTCGACAGCGCAGCGGCCTTCTCGCCCAGGCCGAAGGCGAGGGCCATGAGTTGAGTGAGGTAGAGGACGGGGACTCCCTCACCCCGTTCCCCTCTTCCAGGGGGAGAGGGGTGAGGGGTAAGGGTCATCTGATGCTG
>JACQED010000564.1 GCA_016200785.1 Chloroflexota bacterium | reverse complement strand
TTGTGGAACACGCTTTCGTGGGAACAACTGCTCGTCAACATGAGACTCGCTCAGACGGTTGGGTCTGAAGTCCGCCCGACCATCGCCGGATTGCTCTTGTTTGGCGACGATCCGCAACGATATTTGGAATATGCGCGCATCTCGGCGGTGACATTTAGAGGCGCCGACGCGGGCGAGGCAGACATCCTCCTGAGCAAAGAAATCACTGGCCGCCTTGACCGGATGATTGACGAGGCCGAGGTATTTCTCGGGCAGAATACCTTTGTTACGAGTCAAATGAACGGCTGGCGGCGAGAAGACCAACCCCAATATCACCGGGATGTCCTGCGAGAAGCGGTTGTCAACGCCGTTGCTCACCGAGATTATTCCATCCGCACTTCGCAGATTCGTATCTTTGCCTTCGCCGATCGGATCGAATTCCACAGCCCGGGACGCCTCCCCAACACGGTGACGGTAGACAGTGTGCGTAGCGGCATCCATTCTAGCCGGAACCCGGCACTCTATACGCATCTGACCCACCTCGGCTACATGCGGCGCATCGGCGTGGGTGTGCCTCTCATGATCCGCCTCTCTCGCGAACTTAGCGGCCGTGAGCCGGCCTTCGCCCTCGTCGGCGAGGAATTCCGCGTGACAATCTGGGCCCGGCCGTCGCGCACTCAGTGAAACTCTCCACCCTCCTCAGCGCTCTGCCTCACGCCGTTGCCCCTCTCGCCGCCGACCCCGACATCACCGCCGTCGCCCACGACTCTCGGCAGGTGGGGCCGGGCGCGCTCTTCGTCGCCGCGCGCGGCGAGAACGCCGACGGCCATCGCTTCATTGCCGATGCGATCGCGCGCGGCGCTGTCGCCGTCGTTTACGACGACCCTTCGTTCGAACCGTCTGACCTTCAACCTCCGATCTCCCACTGCCGCGTCCCCGACTCCCGCGAAGCCCTCGCCTATCTCTCCGCCGCCTTCAACGGCTTTCCCGCCCGCCGCCTCGTGATGATCGGCATCACCGGCACCGACGGCAAGACGACGACGGCGATTCTTCTGCACACCATTCTCACCCACGCCGGATACAAAACCGGATTGATCAGCACGGTCAACGCGATGATCGGCCATGAGATTCTCGACACTGGCCTGCATACGACGACGCCGGATGCGCCCGAAGTGCAGGCGTATCTAGCCAGAATGGCTGCCGCCGGGATGACACACTGCATTCTCGAAACGACCTCGCACGGCCTCGCCCAGCACCGCGTGACGGCGTGCGACTTCGACGTGGCGATCGTCACCAACATTACTCACGAGCATCTCGACTACCACGGCACACGTGAGGCGTACGGTGCGGCGAAGGCAAAATTGTTCGAGGGATTGGCGACGGCAAATCGCAAGCCGGGGCAGGATAAGGTTGCAGTGCTCAACCTTGACGATGAGTCGTATGAGTATTTGCGGGGCCGGATCGGAGTGGGGTGCTGCGCCTACAGCATCATGGATCGCCCGGAACGCCCGGAGATGAATCTCCGGGCTAAAGAAACGAAGCCCGATAAATCGGGCTGTGACGGAGTGGAGTCCGCTTCAGCGGACTTTCTGCCGTATAGCCCGGCGATTGATCGCCGGGCGGATGCGCGCGCCGATGTGGTGGCCCGTCACATCGAATTCACCCCAACCGCCACACGCTTCGACGTTGTCGGTGACGGCATCTCATTTCCAATTGAGACGCCTCTAGTCGGGCGCTACAACGTCTCGAACTGCCTCGCCGCGATCACCGCCGCGATCAAGGCGCTTCACGTTTCACCTGAGGCCGTGCAATCGGGCATTGCCGCCGTGCGCGGCGTGCCGGGGCGGATGGAGCGAATCGATCTCGGTCAGCCCTTCACCGCCATCGTGGATTTTGCTCACACGCCGAACGCGCTCATCCGGGCGCTGGAGACAGCGCGGAAGATGACCGGTGGGCGCGTCATCGCCGTCTTCGGCTCGGCCGGCCTGCGCGATCGGGCTAAGCGCCGGATGATGCCCGAGGCCAGCGCCCGGCTGGCCGACGTCACGATCCTCACCGCCGAAGACCCGCGCGCCGAGCCGCTCGATGCGATTCTCCGCGAGATGGCCGAGGCCTGCGCCGGGGCAGGCGGTGTCGAGGGGAAAACATTTTGGCGTGTGCCCGATCGGGGTGAGGCGATTCGATTTGCGCTGTCGTTGGCTCGCCCCGGCGATCTCGTCATCGCCTGCGGCAAAGGGCATGAGCAGTCCATGTGCTTCGGAACGGTCGAATATCCCTGGGATGATCGTGTGGCAATGCGTGCGGCGCTGGCCGAGTATTTGGGCGTGGCCGGCCCGGCCATGCCGAGGCTGCCGACCTCGCTTTGACCGACTATTCCCGCCGTGTTAGAATCCCGGCCATGCTCGACCTCGCCATCGTCATACTCAACTGGAACACGCGCGATCTCCTGCGCGAGTGCCTGCGCTCTATCTTTGCCAGCGACGGCGATTTTTCTCTTCGCGTCTGCGTCATAGATAACGCCTCGACCGATGCCTCCGCCGAAATGGCGCTGGCCCAATTTCCGCAGGCGATGCTCATCAGAAACCCGGTGAACAGCTGGTATGCCGTCGGCAACAATCTCGGACTGCGGGCGTTCGACTTCCAGTCGTCAGTTGCCAGCCATCAGCCGCCAGTCGCTGGAA
>JACQED010000572.1 GCA_016200785.1 Chloroflexota bacterium | reverse complement strand
GTATCGAGTTGAAATTCGGGGTTGACGACGACGTAATCGAAATCGCCAATGCGCTTGAGCTCGCGCCGCGCGGTGGCAATGCGGAGTTTGAGGCCCTCCGGCGTTTCGGTCTTGCGCGCGCGCAGGCGTTGCTCGAGTTCGTCTTCGGAGGAGGTGGTGACAAAAACCATGACCGCGTCCGGGGCCAACTCGCGGATCGTCTCGGCTCCCTGCACGTCGATGCGCAGGACGACGTCCTGGCCGGTAGCCAGCGCCTCGCGCACTTGTTGCTTGGGGATGCCTTTGGAATCGTTGTAGTCGATCGCGTATTCGAGCAGCTCGCCTTTCTCGATCATCTCGGCGAAGTCGTCGTTGGAGACGAAGAAGTAGTCTTTGCCGTGCACTTCGCCGGGGCGCGGGGCGCGCGTTGTCGCCGTCACGACGAATCGAATCTGCGTGCGGCGCTCCTTGAGGCGTTGGAGCAGAGTGTCCTTGCCCACGCCGGATGGTCCGGAGATCACGATGAGCAGCGGCTGGCGGTCACGGTGGAAGAGGTCGTCGGTGTCGGTCAAGGGTTGATCCTGAGAATGAGATTCGGTATAATTGGCCCATGCCTGTCTATGAATATCGCTGTGGCGATTGCAAACAACGCGTCGGCATCTTCCAGACTTACGCCGAGTACGGCAAGAAGAAGGTGAACTGCCCGAACTGCGGCAGTGAGGCTCTCACCCGGATTATCTCGCGCGTTCGCGTCGCCAAATCCGAGGATGCGCGCCTCGAATCCATGTCCGACCCGTCGAACTTCGGCG
This sequence comes from Chloroflexota bacterium, assembly GCA_016200785.1. Lineage (GTDB taxonomy): Bacteria > Chloroflexota > Anaerolineae > Anaerolineales > JACQED01 > JACQED01. The sequence continues at coordinate 9,655 of JACQED010000572.1, read as the reverse complement.
ACCTCGACGAGAACGATCCGAAGTCAATGGCGAAGTTCATGAAGAAAATGGGCGCGGAGATGGGTGAGGACCTCGGCCCGGAATTCAACGAAGTCGTAGATCGCATGGAAGCCGGCGAGAGTCCGGAGTCCATCGAGCAAACGATGCCGGAGTTGGGCGGGGCGGGGGAGGCTGGGTTGAACGACGAATACTAATTCAGGAAGAAGGAAGCAGGCAGAAGCAAGCCGCTTTTTACTTCCTGCTTCCTTCTAATCGCTTGCTCACCCCCCGCCAGACTTCCTCCGCCACCTCCTCAACCGCTCTCCCCGCGTCCACCACGACCCACCGCTCCGGCTCGGCCGCCGCCATTCCGAGATAGCCCTGACGCACGCGTTGGTGAAAGGCTAGCGCGTATGCGTCCAGGCGATTCCATTCGCCGCTTGATCTCCGGCGGCGCAATCCTTCCTCCGTCTCCACATCCAGCAGAATTGTCAGATCGGGCTTGAGGCCTCCGGTCGCAAATTCGGTGATTGCTCTGAGCGCGCCGAGATCGAGGCCGTGGCCGTAGCCCTGGTAAGCCATCGTCGAGTCGGCGTAGCGGTCGCACAGCACGATGCCGCCCCGCTCAAGGTGGGGCCGGATAATCTCGCCGACCAACTGCGCCCGTGAGGCCGAGTAGAGCAGAATCTCGGCGCGGGGTTGCATCGCCGTGTTTTTGAGATCGTGAAGCACCTGCCGAATCTGATCGCCGATGTCGGTTCCGCCCGGCTCGCGGGTGAGACAAACGTCGTGGCCGAGCGCGCGGAGGCGATCGGCCAGCGGAGTGATCTGGGTGGACTTGCCACTGCCTTCAGGGCCTTCGAAGGTGATGAAGAGGCTCACTCGGCCTTCTTCTTCTCAAAGTACCAGGCGATCTTGTCCCGCCGCAGGCCGCGCGCGACGTAGGCCTCAAACTTCGGGAGCAGGCGGTCGAAGTATTCCTTGCCGTGCAGCGGGACGCCCTCGTACAGGCAATCGAGCGCGGTGACGTGCAAGTTGTCGAGCATCCGCTCGAACTCGGCTTCAGTGTAGGGGAAGGCGTCTATCGAAACCGGGATGCCGAACTTCAATTCTCCGACGAGGCGCAATCGCTGAGATAAGTTGTCCGGCAGATCACCGCCGACGATGACGATATCCACGTCACTTTCGATCCGGTCGGTGTTCTTTGCCATCGAGCCGAACAATATGATTGTGGCCGGCTTTACCGAGTCTTTCAGTCGTTTGGTGTATTCGGCGATGGCTTTTCTTCTTCGCTCTCGTTCTTCAGTGAGGCTAAGTTCTCGCCACTGTAACGCATAAGCGCCTGCGCCCATTGCAGTGCCTCCCGTGCCATTTCAGCGGTATACTCGTCGTCAGGTATCTTGCTCTCGAACGCGTCGGGATAGCGGGCCGAAATGTAGTGTTCATCGAGCGCTTTGGCGGCTTCTCGACTCGAATTATCCGGCTCCGAAAAACCCTCGTCTGTGAGACGGCCAAGCAGACCGGCCAGCGAATGCCCGAACATTCTGATGCCTTTCGCATAGAGCAGCGCTTTGAGAGACTTCTCGGCGGCTTGTTGAGAGTAAAAGGAACACGCGCCGAACTCACTGTTGGTGAACATCTTGTTCGCTGTTCTTAAATCGGCTTCGGCTTGACGCCGCCAGCGTTGGGCTTCTTCACGCGGGGTCATCTTGGCTACTCCCTGAAAATCCTGACCCGCCGACGCGGCTCTTTCCCATACGAATGCGAAATGAGATTTGCCTGCCGCGCCATCTGGTGTTGCAGCCGGCGCACGTAGGCCGAGGCCGGCGGCAGATCAATCGACCGCATCCCGTTGCGAACGGCCTCGATCGCCTCCTGGGTTTCGGCCATCGCGCCCTCGACCGAGTCGTCGGCGGGCGGCGCGGACAGATCGAACAGGTCGCTCAGGAAATTCTCCATCTGCCCCACGGTGTTGGCGCGCAGGACGTAGATCGGCAGACCGGCATTCTCGGCGTCGGAGATGATCCGCTGGCGGCGGCGATAGTAACTCTTGAGAGTGACGAGCGCCTGCGCTTCGCCAATGTCCTCGACGACGATCGCCGGCACGTGCAGCCGTCGGGCGGCCTGCTCCAATCGGTTGCGGGCGAGGCCGTAAGCGTAAACGCGGACGGGGGTCGGGGCACGACTCGGTTGACGCTCGACCGCGGGCGGCGCTCCGAACGCAGGCGGAACCGCGAACGGTGACACAGCCTCCGGTGCGCCGCGTCCGTCAACCCGACGACCGCGCAGTGCCGGCTTCGGCGCGGGCGGAGCCTCAACGCGGATTTCGCCGTGCTCATCACGGAAGCGCAGTTCAGGAGGCAGAGGTCGCCCGCGCAGAAATGAATCCACCGCCGAGGCCACGTCCGGGTGCATCGCGAGCCGTTCGCGGTCGCGAATCTCGATCAGCACGTCGAACGTCGGCGGGGCGCGGCGCTCCAGCACGGTCTTCTGCGTTCCGCGCCGGCGGGCCTCTTCGTCGGAGAGCGTCACCGCTTCGATGCCGCCCACCAGATCGGCCAGAGTCGGATTGAGCAGAAGATTGTCGAGCGTGTTGCCGTGCGCCGTGCCGATGAGTTGCACGCCGCGCTCGGCGATGGTGCGCGCGGCGGCGGCCTCGAGCTCGCGCCCGATCTCGTCGATCACGATCACTTCGGGATTGTGATTCTCGACCGCCTCGATCATGACTTCGTGCTGAAGCGAAGGCGTCGCCACCTGCATGCGGCGCGCCCGGCCGATGGCAGGATGTGGGATATCGCCGTCGCCGGCGATCTCGTTGGAAGTATCCACGATGACGACGCGCTTCTTGTCGGCGAGCACACGGGCGGCCTCGCGCAACATCGTCGTCTTGCCGATGCCGGGGCGTCCGAGCAGAAGAATGCTCTTGCCCGAATCGATCACGTCTTGGATGATGTCAATCGTGCCGTAGACCGCGCGGCCCACCCGGCAGGTGAGGCCGACGATGTGACCGCGCCGGTTGCGGATGGCCGAGATGCGGTGCAGGGTGCGCTCCATCCCGGCGCGGTTGTCCGCGTCGAACTCGCCGATGCGCGACACCACGTAGTCAATCTCCTCGTGCGTGACTTCGGTTTCCAGCAGGACGATCTCGCGGTCGGTGAAGCGCGCCGTCGGCACGCGCCCGAGGTCGAGGATCACTTCAAGCAGTTCGTCGGTTCGGTTCGCGGCGGCCAGCGCGTCGTTGACCGCCGGAGGCAGAACGCTCATCAGAGCGTGCAAATCGTCAGTAATTCGTTTTTGCATAGATTCCGTTCGCCGGGGCAGTCTGTCCGTTGCCGCGACGTGTTGATTTGACCATGGGCGAGGTGACTTTGGCACGGCTGCTTTCCAACACGGCAACCGGCGAGCGTTCGACTTCGGCCAGCCGAACCACGAGGCGCTTGACCATCACGGCCTGTTCGCCGGCCTGCTCGAAGCCCGCCTCGGCCAGCGGCTCGTGCAGCCAATCCTGATAACTCCTCACACAGTAATAAACGGGGCGCGCGTCGCGTTCGGCGATCAAGCGCAGGAACGAGGCGATGACCTCGGACGAACGGTCGTAGGCCTCGGGGTGCAGGAAGGGTTCGCACCACACGCCGAGCGGCCCGCGTCCCACGTCGAGGAAGGCGACAACCTCGCCGTCTTCCACCAACACGTAACCCCGCCCGTTGTGGTTGGGCGGCGACTCCACTTGCTGAACGAGTCTCGGCACGACATTGGCGTAGAGCGTCTGGACGCCCCACGCGTCACTCGCCTGCTGTGGCCGCAACCCTGTTGTGCCGGAAGTGATCTTATCGAGCGTCAACCCATCGAGCCTCCAGATGTTCTGTCTGGCGTAGATGGCGAACCCCAGCCGCCTCAACGCCTCGAACTCGCCGCTGGCCTCCTCGACCTCAGCGATCAAATTGTGTGCGCCCCGCTCGCCAGCCTCTGCCATGAAACGCTCGATCAACTCTTCCCAGGCGCCGCCCGATTCGGGCGCATATCCCGGCGCGATAAAGAGCAGGCGCGCGTGCTCGTCGCCCGGACGATGGCGCATTTGTCCGAAGGCCGCGCTTCTGCCGCTGGATTCTGCGCGCCGCCACACAAATGTGGGCGTGCCCACCCCCGGTGCGAGATACCCCAACAACGCGGACTGCAATGAATGCCAGCCGCGCGTGTAGCAGGTTTCGGCGTCGAGGCACACGCCCTGCTCGGAGAGCCGCCGCACGATGCCGACGTCGCGCCAGTCAAAAGGTCGAATCATTGCTACTGACCGCCTACCAGTTTGAGAAAGAACCGATGAAATCGATCATCGCCAGTCAGTTCAGGATGAAACGATGTCGCCAGCAAGTTGCCCTGCCGGGCGGCGACGATTCTCCCGCTGGGCAGAGCGGCGAGCACTTCGACGCCCGGCCCGACGCTTTCGATGAGCGGGGCGCGGATGAAGACCGCGTGAAACGGGCGCGGCTGGCCGTTCCCTTCCACCGTCAGCGCCGCGATGTCGAGATCGATCTCGAAACTATCCACCTGACGTCCGAAGGCGTTGCGCTCCACCACGATGTCCATCAAACCCAGGAGCGGTTGTGGCCGATGGGTCTCTTTCGAGAGGAAGATCGCGCCGGCGCACGTCCCCCATATCGGCTTGGCCTGAGCCAATTCGCGCATCGGGTCGATCAGCTCGTAGGTGACCGCGAGTTTGCCGATAGTGGTGGACTCGCCGCCGGGGATGATCAAACCGTCGAGGCCGCGCAGGTCACGCGGCAGGCGAACCTCGTCGGCTTCGACGCCCATGTCCCAAAACTCGGAGAACTCCAACAGCCCGCCGCCGATCAATTCGGCCCTGACACGAATGTAACCTTCTCGTTCCAATGCTCTGCGCTTGACGACAACAAACCGAGCGACGGCCGGGCTGGCCAACAAAAGGTGTTCATGCTCATCAAACTGCGCCGCGAGAGCTGCCATTAGGTGGCAGCCGGCTCACTTGACAGAGCATGGAGGTACTTCAATACATTGTTGTACATCTGCCAGGTTGCTGACCAGTCGAAGAAATCTATCGCATCTCCCAGTTCGCCTCGCTCAAATTTGTCAAAGAAAACAGATGAAGCCATGGCGTACTGTTTTTCGAACGCCACCAGTTCTGCGCGCATTTCCTCATGGTGCCTTGCTAGCTCTGATCTTTTGCGCTCGAGCAACTTATCCAACACAGCATCCAGCGTTCGGTCGGCATTGCCCTGCGTCAACTCGAGGTAGCGTTCGAACAGCCGGACCTTGTCTAGTGTGGTCATCATTTCGGGTTCTCCATCCCCTGAACGCTAAACCTCCTGTGCCAGCGTCGCCGTGCGCGCCCGTTCGAACAGTCCAATCATCGCCTCTTTCAATTTCAGGACCTCGGCCTTGTTGCCGATGCGCCAGGCCGGTTCAGTGTCAGTCAAGTCGGCTGTTAACATGTCGCGCTGGCGATATTCTTCGAGGCTGACGAAGAGGCGCGCGTCTTCTACCGCTACTCCTTCATCCTTTGCGATAAGATCGCTGCGGCCATATAAGGCGCCGATGTCTTCGATGGCGTCGAACCACCAGGCGCTGTCGGAGCCGATGTCGAGCATGCCGTACGCTTCGAGCATGTCAGCCTCGGCATTAGGCGTGATGAGCACGCCGAAGTAGGAAGCGTCACCCCGCGTCGTTCTGCGCCACCACTTGAAGCCCTGCGGCTGGGGTAATATCTCCCATTCAAAATCGCCGGGGTCAGCGCCAAAGCGTCCGGCCAATTTCACATCCTCAAACTGCGGCACGTACGACTGCGCTCTGGCCCAGATTTTGCGCGGGACGAGGAGCAACAACTGCGTCTCGGGCCAGTCGTGAAGGGCGGAAAACTGATGCTGAGGCGTGAGGTTGACGACGACGCTCGGTTGTGCCATTCGACTTACCAGCCGCGCCCCGCGATCAGTTCGTCTTCAGGCATCGAGGCGACCGAGCGGCCGACCATCGGCTCGCCCAGATTGCGGCTCACTTCGGCAATGATATTCGGGTCGCGGAAATGAGTCGTGGCCTCGACGATGGCCTTGGCGCGCCTGGCCGGATCGCCCGACTTGAAGATGCCCGACCCGACAAACACGCCATCCACGCCGAGTTGCATCATCAGCGCGGCGTCGGCGGGAGTGGCGAGACCGCCGGCGGCAAAATTGACGACGGGCAAGCGCCCGAGTTCCTTCGTCTCCTTGACGAGTTCGTACGGCGCACCGATCTCTTTGGCGTAGGCCATGAGCTCTTCGTCGGCCATCGTGGTGAGGCGACGAATCTCCCCCAGCACCGACCGCGCGTGGCGCACAGCCTCGACCACGTCGCCCGTGCCGGCCTCGCCCTTGGTGCGGATCATCGCCGCGCCTTCGCCGATGCGGCGCAGGGCCTCGCCCAGGTTGCGGCAACCGCACACGAACGGAACTTTGAACTCGTGTTTGTTGACGTGGTGGGCTTCGTCGGCCGGCGTCAGCACCTCGGACTCGTCGATGTAGTCCACGCCGAGCGCTTCAAGCACCTGCGCTTCGACGAAGTGCCCGATGCGGCACTTAGCCATGACCGGGACACTGACCGCGTCCATGATGCGCAGGATGACTTCGGGATCGCTCATACGGGCAACGCCGCCGTGCGCGCGGATGTCGGCGGGGACGCGCTCGAGCGCCATGACGGCGCACGCGCCGGCGTCTTCGGCGATCTTGGCGTGCTCCGGTGTGACGACGTCCATGATGACGCCGCCCTTCAGCTTCTGCGCGAGGCCGCGCTTGACGGCCACGGTTCCAAATTGCTTCTCCACGTTGACCTCCTCGGTTGAAGAGGGCGGGGACGAGCCCGCCCCGACAGGTATATGTCTTGCGCGAAAGATTCTACCACGCGGAGGACAGCGGGGCAATGGGTGGCGAAGAGTCGTTCACATTCCACTGGCGGGTTTGCCGGCGCCTCTCCGCCGTTGGGAACCTGCAGAGTAAGTGGGCGGCTCGGCAGTTGAGAGGAATCGAGCCGGACGCAATCACGCCATCGCGGCGTCGCGGTGTCGCAGTGCCAATTGACAAACGGGGGAAATGTGCTAAAGTTACGGCACACTAGCACAATAAACCTTGGCCGGGACTATGATCGTTCGCATTGATAAGCATAGCCGCGTTCCGATTCACGATCAAATCAAAGAGCAGATTAGGGGGCTGATCCATGCGGGGCAACTCAAGGCGGGCGATCAGCTGCCGACAATGCGCGTATTGTCGGCTGAACTCCTCGTAAATTTCAACACGGTAGCTCACGCCTATCGCGAGCTCGACAGCGAAGGCGTAGTCACCACCAAGCGCGGCGAAGGAACGTTTGTCGCCAGCACACCCGGGGCGGCCGAGATGCGGCGCCTGCGCCAGAGGAAGCTGCGTCAATTGGTCAACGGACTGCTTGAGGAAGCGAAGCGCCTCGGATACTCAGACGAAGAAGTGAGGGATGCCGTCGAACAGCGGATGGCGAGGTGAAGGGTTTTGAGACTCGAAAGAGGACAGATGTTAACCATTGCCTGCACATCGCTGGCCCCGAGTCACCTTCAGGAATCGAGAGCGCCCGCGCCGCGGCCACGCCAGCGTCAAACCCAAGCTCCGACTTCGAGGCCGAGCCTCGCTATTGATGTTTCACGTTTTACATGGTTCTTCGGGCAAACGGGCCTTGGCGCGCGGCAGGCGAGATGCGTATGGTTTGTCAATTGAGAATCGAAATGCTATGATACCGCCCCGTCCGCGCCGGACGATGGAGGAACACATGCCCCCCAGTGACCCCAAATTGGAGAATCTGCGCGCTGCCACCCGGGCGAGCAACTTGTCAGAACCGAGGCCTGTGGCGCGCCTGTTGCCATCTCCGGGAAATGAGCCGAAGGATACAAGCCCGATGCGATTCCTATCGTTGGGCAAGCCGTGGGAGGCGTTCAAGACGGTTGCCATCGTGTTTTCATTCGCGGTCAATTTCATTTTTGTGATGGTCTTGCTGTTCGCCGGTGCCTGGCTATTTGATGTCAAAACGGCCATCGTCGGCCCTCTGGTTGGCAGCCTCCACACGGGCTTCGTGGAGATGGACGACGCTCACATTCGCACGACCATTCGTGTGAGTGACACCCTACAGGTGAACGATACCATCCCGGTAGTGTTCGATTTGCCTGTCCAGACGGACACCGTCGTCGTCCTGACACAAAACACTCGCGTGCCGAATACGACTGTCTTCCTGAACGGCGCGCCCATCCCCACCGATATTGTTCTCCCGGCCGGCACTCGACTCGGAATCAAGTTGGACATTACCGTACCGGTCAGCCAAACGGTGCCGGTCGTGTTGACTGTGCCTGTACACTTGACGGTTCCGGTGGATATTGCTCTCAAAGACACGGATCTTCACCAGCCTTTTGCCCGTTTGGAGCGCACGGTGGGCCCTTATAACACATTGCTCAACACTTTGCCCTCCACATGGGATGATGCGTTTTGCAAGTACGTTTCGGTTTGCATCCCCGCTCCGTGACGCCGTGACATCAACCCGGTTCGACGATCGCCCTCCGATTTGCGACTACGAAGGCTCAGCCTATCAAAGCGAGTTCTGGGAAAAGGGCGAGCGTGAATACGAAGATGGCGCCGAAGCGATCGCGCTAAAACGTCTCGTGCCGCGACGTGGGGAACTGCTCCTCGAAGTCGGCGCCGGCGCTGGACGCAACACGTCGCGTTATGCCGGCTTCGAGCGTATTGTTCTACTCGACTATTCGCACACCCAACTCCGTCAGGCCCAGGCTCGCCTCGGCTGGAGCGGGAGGTACCTCTTTGTCGCCGCCGACGTGTACCGCCTCCCCTTTGTCGCCGGCTTGTTCGATGCGGCGACGATGATACGCGTGATCCACCATCTTGCGGCGGTGCCTTCGGCGCTCGCTCAGATTCGCGCTGTTCTCCGTCCGCACGCCACCTTCGTCCTCGAGTTTGCAAACAAGCAAAACCTCAAGGCTATCGGACGGTGGTTGCTTCGGCGTCAGGCATGGAATCCCTTCGACGTGCAACCGGTCGAATTCGCCGCGCTAAACTTCGATTTTCATCCCGCGCTGATGCGTCAGTGGGTTCGAGATGCAGACTTCACGATCCGCGATCAACTGGCCGTCTCGTACTTTCGGCTCGGTCTGCTCAAACGCTTGGTGCCGCTCGGCTGGCTCATCGGCCTCGATGCCCGTGCGCAGTGGACTGGTAGATTGTTTCCATTGTCGCCCAGCGTGTTCGTCCGCGCGCAGGCACCGGGAGGAGGAAAAGTTGCGCCGCCCGGAAAGTTCTTCCGTTGTACGGCCTGCGGTTGCGATGATTTGAAAGACAACGGCGACCACCTCGAATGTCCTGAGTGTGGCCGCCGGTGGGCAGTGCGTGATAGGATATACGATTTCAAGGAACCTCTATGACGGGTGAGGTTGACGTTCAATCTCCCTCCGTCTCACTTGTCCGCCAGTATCTCCCATCCGCCCGGTGCGTCAACTTGAAGCCGATCATCTCGCGCCGCAGAGTCGTAGCATCGGCGTGAAAGCGACCGATGATCTCGTTGGCTTGAGCCTCGTCATATTGGCGCCCCGGCGGAAATTCCTTGACGACGTGACGCAAAACGGCGAGCGGTTTCTTCTGCTGCGCCGGGC
>JACQED010000571.1 GCA_016200785.1 Chloroflexota bacterium | reverse complement strand
GTACGTGGTGGACGGCTCGATCATCCCGGCCAACCCCGGCATCAACCCGAGCCTGACCATCACGGCGCTGGCGGAGTATGCGATGAGTAGAGTGCCGGCAAGGTAATGGGTGAGGGGTCATTGGGATGCGCGGTTTGAGACTTGCGTCTCACCCTTGCCGGTACCTGCCTCCCGTGCTATTATCGTCACAAAACGAGCAAAGCATTCTCCAAAATGGTGAATAACGCTTCCCCGATTTCTGTCGCGCGCCGACTTCGGGAACTTGAACTGTTCTATTTTTCTCCTGCTAATCTCGCGGCATTGCTGAGTCTTGACAAGGCAGCCGCCTATCGCGCAGTAGCCCGATTGCGAGCCGAGGGATTGGCCGCAGAGGTCGAAAAAGGCAAATACATCTTGCTCGGCCTCGAGCCGGAGCGCGTTCTGTCCAATTCCCTTTTCGTCGCCAGTCACCTCGTTACGCCCGCCTACGTTTCATATTGGTCGGCGCTTCACTTTCACGGGCTCACCTCGCAAGTCCCGCGCACGGTCTTTGTCGCCACGACGAAAAAGAAACGCCCCGTGACGTTTAGAGGGCAGATGTTTCGCTACGTTACGCTTCGTCCACGCAAGTTATTTGGCTACCGTCGCCAAACAATCGGCGACTTGCCCGCGCTTGTCGCCGACGAAGCCAAGGCTATTGTGGACAGTCTCGACCAGCCGCGCTATGCCGGCGGACTAATCGAAGTCGGCCAAGCCCTCCGCAATGCGTTGCCCGCGCTCGATCTCGATCTGCTGGTGGACTATGCAGTACGTATGGAGGATAGGAGTCTGGCATCGCGACTGGGTTATTTGCTCGATTCGTTCGGCCATTCGGTCGCAGGCTTGCCCATCTCCCAAAATCCTATCGCGCTCGATCCTCACCGACCGGCGAAGGGCGAGATCGATCCGCACTGGCGGGTGACGATCAACGTGCCGATAGATGAGTGGGCCGCGTCCGGCGTCGGCTGATGCTGACCCGCCAGCAACTTCAACGCATCGCGCAACGCCACCACATCGGCTTGCAGGCGCAAGAGCGCGATTACCTCCAGCATCTCCTCACGGCGCTGTTGTATTTCCGATCGCAGACACTGGCGTTCAAAGGAGGGACGGCTCTGCGCATGGTGTACGGCGGCAATCGCTATTCCGAAGATCTGGACTTCAACGGGCCAAGTGATGTGGCGGCACTACAGTCGTTGTGGGTCGGCGTGGTGGCCGAACTGGGGAGTTACGGCATCGTCGCGGAAATCCGTCAGGCGTGGCACAGCAATGTGGGATACAGCTTCGACGTAAGTTTCCGCGGGCCGCTTTACGACGGCCACGACCGGAGCAAAGGCAAAGTGCGGGTGGACATCAGCCTGCGGGAGGAGGTCGTCGAAACTCGACGCGAGTTGGTCGCTTCGGAATACGACGACGTGCGGCCTTTCGTCGTCACGGCGCTGACCCCTGCTCATCTCATTGGCGAGAAAGTTCGCGCTCTGATCGTTCGCGGCAAACCGCGCGATTTGTACGATCTTTGGCTCATGCACGGCAAGGGTTGGCGGCTCGACCGGGAGGTCGTGGCGCGAAAACTCGCGCTGTACGATCTGGAATTTACGCCCGAAGCGCTGAAAGAGGCGGCCGATGGCGTCGCGCCCGATTGGGAGCGCGACTTGCGCCCGCTGTTGCCTCAGTTCGTCGCGTTCGACGAGGCGCACCGGGTCATCGAGGCCTGGCTGTCCAATTCGTAGCCCGTCGCGTTCCCAAATCTGCTGTAGTGATTTTGGAAGAAAACATGCCTGATTTCATTGACACGTATCTCACCCAACTCGAAGAGGTCATCCACAACACCTCGCGCGCAGACATCACCGCCGTGGTGGACGCGCTGGAGATGGCGTGGCGCGAGGGCCGGCAGATTTTTCTGATCGGCAACGGCGGTAGCGCGGCCACTGCCTCGCACATGATGAACGATCTGTGCAAATTGACGATCGCCCCCGGCAAGCCCCGCGTGCGCGCGCTGGCCCTCACCGACAACGTGCCGCTGATGACGGCCTGGGGCAACGACGCCGCCTACGACGATATTTTCGTCGAGCCGCTGTTGAACTTCATGCGCCCCGGCGACCTCGTCATCGCTATCTCGACCAGCGGCAATTCCCCCAACGTCGTCAAAGCCGTGCGCGTTGCGAAGGAGCACGGCCTGAAGACGATTGGCTTCGTTGGCGACCAGGGCGGCAAATTAGCTGAGATGGCCGACCTCGTCGTGCGAATCCCCAGCCCGCACATCGGCCAGCAGGAAGACGGGCATATGATCCTCGACCACGTGATCGCGGGGGCGCTGCGGGAGAGGATCAGGGCCGCGTAGTAAGTGCCCTACCACGAAGACACCAAGACACCAGGAATCCATCTGTTCCTTCGTGCCTTCGTGTCTTGGTGGTTAATGCCCGGCCGTGCTCAGTGCTTGAATGGAACGAAATCCCGCTCTCTCCGTCATCGTCCCCGCCTATAACGAAGCCCGGCGCATCGGGCCGACGCTGGAACACGCCCTCCGTTACCTTCGCGCCCTGCCGTGGTCGTTTGAGTTGATCGTGGTGGACGATGGCAGTCGCGATGCAACCGTCGAGGTGGTGCAGGCGCAGATCGCGAATGCGCCGGAGGCCCGGCTGATTGGCTACATACCCAATCGGGGCAAGGGTTACGCCGTCCGCACCGGCGTGTTGGCGAGTCGTGGGCGCTTCGTCGTCTTCCTCGACGCCGACCTTTCAACACCCGCCGAAGAAATCCCCAAAGCGCTGGCGGCTGTCGAAGCCGGGGCCGATCTCGTCATTGGATCGCGTCGCCACCCTGAGTCTGAGATTGTCGTTCGCCAACCGCTGTATCGCCGGGTCGCGACTGCAATCTTCGACGGGGCGCGCCACACAATCGTCGGCCTGCGGCAATACGCCGACACGCAGTGCGGCTTCAAGGCGATGCGCGGCGACGTGGCCCGCGCGCTTTTCGCGCGGGCTGTGATCGACCGCTTCATGTTCGACGTGGAGTTGCTCTACCTGGCAGAAAGAGCGCACCTGACTGTTCGCGAACAGCCGGTGCGCTGGGCCGATGCGCCGGGGACGAAGGTGCGCTTCGTCGAAGGCGTGGTGAATATGGCGAAGGATTTAGTCAGGATCAGATGGGTGCATCGAGGGAGGGTGGAGTTGGTCTGACTCATAACTCAATCGGTTTCTCCAACGTCTCCACCAGCAACTTCACCGCCCACTGCACGTCGCGCATGTCCACCGTCTCCGAAGGCGTATGAATGTGGCGGCACGGGATCGAGATACACCCGGCGGGAACGCCGCCGCGCGCCAACTGCATCGCCGCCGCGTCGGTGGTGCCGGACTCCAGCACTTCGAGTTGATAGGGAATCTTCGCCTCCTGCGCGCGCTTGACGAGCAGATTCTTGATGCGCGGATCGGCCAACATGCCGCTGTCGCGCACTTTGATGGCCGGGCCTTTGCCCAACGCCACTTCCATCTTGACGCCCTTCGGCGTGTCGCCGGTTCGCGTCACGTCCACCGCGATGCCCAGGTCAGGCTCCAAGCCGAAGGCCGACACACCCGCG
>JACQED010000570.1 GCA_016200785.1 Chloroflexota bacterium | reverse complement strand
TCGCCTTCGTCATCAGCACGACCGCGCCCTTCGAGGCACAATATGCCACCGCCTGACGCCCGCCCACGCTGCCCCAGTCCGAGGCATTGTTGACGATCGCGCCGCCGCCCTGCGCCCGCATCACCGGAACTATCAATCTGCTCATGCGCCACACCGCCGTCACGTTCGTGTCCATCGTCAACTGCCAGTCGGCTTCGCTCGTCGCCTCGGCGGTGCCGCTGGTGACGACTCCCGCGTTGTTGAAAAGGATGTCAATGCGCCCGAAGGCGCGGCGCGTTTCGGCGATGGCGCGCTCGCAATCCTCCGGGAGCGTCACGTCGCCAGGGATGAAGATCGTCTGCCCGCCGCTTTCACGAATCTTCGCGGCGATGGCCTCGCCCCGCTCGACCCTCCGTCCGGTGAAGGCGACCTGCGCGCCCTCGGCGGCGAACAATTCGGCTGTGGCCTGCCCGATGCCCGATGTGCCGCCGGTGATGAGGGCGACTTTGTCTTTGAGTCTCATGGGCGAAGATCGCTTTCTGAAGAGAGAGTCCAATCACGAATTACACGAATATGCGAATGGCACGAATGGGCTGAACCCGTTTTATTCGTGTTATTCGTCCATTCGTGCCATTCGTGATCTGCATGGCGTGCGAACTTCATTCCTTCCTGAAGTTCAAACAATAATGATGAAACGTGTTACTCACCCACGCACTGCCGAGGCCGAAGGGGGCGAGGCGCTGATTATCTTGCGCCCAGACTCGCTCGTCTTTGAGCGAGTACGTCCGCCCCAGCCGCTCGCCGATGTCCCACGCCAGCGGATAGATCTTGCCGCCCTTCTTCACGTTCTTCACGATGATCGTCAGGTAGGCTTTGTCGCGCAGGAGCGGGTGGAGCGATTTGTAGATGCGGCACAGACGGTCGAGGAATTCATCGTAGTCGGAGACGTTGCCGAGGTCGCGGCTATCGTCGGAGTAGAACACGTCGAGGTCGGCGGCCCGGCGCTTCTTCTGAGTTTCTGCGCCCTTCATGCGGAGCATATCCCAGTAGGGCGGCGAGGTGAGCACGTAGTCAACCGGGCCGTGGATCAGATCGGCCGCGTGGGCGGCGTCGCCCTCGATCACCTCGACGTGAAGTTTCTTTGCGGCCCGTTTGTCGAGATCGCGCGCTTCGGCCTCGACGATCAGGCGCGCAATCGCGGCGTACTTCGGATTCAATTCAATGCCGATGCCGTTGCGCCCGGCGCGCAGGCAGGCGACCAGCGTCGAGCCAGTGCCGACCATCGGATCGAGAACCGTCTGACCCTTTTTGGTGAAGAACTCGACGAATTCCTGCGCCAGCGTTTCGGGGAATTTGGCGGGATGCTGAAGGACGCCCTTCTGGCGCGGCGGCGGGTTATGAATAAACCACGACTTCTGAAACTTGAGCCACTCTTTGGGCGTGAGGTCGTTCAGCCGGTTGCGGAAGGGCTTTTTGGGCATACGAGTGGCGCGTGTCGGGTGACGGGTGGCGCGCGGGCGTTGACCGTCACGCGCCACCCGTCACATGTCACTCGTTACGGCGTCACGTGCCAGGCGCTGAAGTCGTCGAACGAGAATTCCGCCCGGTCGGTCTCAAAGGACGAGCCGTAGACGGCGAAGCGGCCTTCACCCGGAATCTTTTCGTCGTGAGTCGTATCGAGGTAGATGCCGTTGACGTACAGGCGAAACTCGTCGCCGGCGGCGCGAACGGCGAGTTGGTTGGTCGCCTTGGGGCCTTTGTTGATCGCCGGTGAGGGCAGATCGCTACCGGCGATGCCGGTGAACTCGCCGTCGAGATAGCGATAGAGCTTCCAACTCGCGTTGCAACGCACGACGAAAGCGTAGAACTGGTCGAAGGCCTGCTGCTGAGAGCCACTGCCCCGGAAGATCATTCCGTATTCGGTGACGGGGCGGCACTCGGCGACCGACGTCGTCACCTGGGCGTAGAAGTCGGCGATCGTGCGATTCTTCGTGAGCACGTTGCCCGTGGGCGAAAGACGCCAGATGTGATTAGTGCCCAGCGTCATCGTCAGGACGCCGTTGTCCACCCCGACGAACGAGTTGCCGAAGTCGCCGATGCCCCAGTTGGCGTAGGTGTCAAAGTGATCTTCAAAAAGGAGATCGCCTTGCCCCTCGTGCGGATCGGGCGTGGCAGGCACGGTCGGAGCCGGAGGCAGTGTCTCGGTGGGGATGGGAGTCTCGCTGGGGACGGGCGTCTCAGTCGGGATCGGCGTCGGCGGGACGGGGGTCGGCGGAATCGGAGTTGGGGGCGGCGGCTGAGTCGGCGGCGGGGGCAGGGGCGTGTTGGTCGGCGGGACGGGCGTGGCCGTCGGCGTCGGCGTTTGAACCATCGAGCAGGCCGTCAAGAGGATCAGCCCAATCAAAAGCAGTGTGCGTTTCATAGTCGCTCCTTTTCTCCTTCTCGTATCCTACGGCATGGCTGAGCGCACTCGCAGATTGTCGAAGTCCACGGAGAGACCAGCGTCGAGGCCGGCCTGCGCGAACAGCCCGAACGTTCCCTCGGCGAACGAACTATCGCTTGCGCTGCCGAGGTATTCACCATTGACAAAGAACTTGAATTCGTCGCCCAGGGCGCGCACTGCCAGGAGATTACGCGCGCCGCCGCCGGCGCGGATCGCCGGCGTTGGTGTCCAATCTACCAGCGCGTTCCACTCCCCGTCCTGCCGGTGGCGCACGCGGTAGCGCGCGTCACAGCCGAGGCCGAAGAGATAGAAGTTGTTTGCGTCAACGACTCGGAAGAGCAGACCGTACGAGTCGTCCTGCCCGCACGTCGCGACATCCGCCGAAACTTCGGCGTAAAAGCCGCCCGCCTTGCGCCCGGCGAAAGTCCACGTCGTCCAGTCCGCTCTTTTGAGCGTGATGTTCAGAACGCCGCCCGCAGCGGCGATGCGACTGGCCTCGTCCTCGCCCACGCCCCAATTGCCGGCTGAGTCAAACGTGTACTCAAACAGCAGCTCGCCCGCAGGCGGGTGAGCGGTATCCGCCGTCGAGGTCGCCGCCGCTTGTGGCGTCGCGCTGGGGGCGGGTGTCGCCGTCGGAGGCGCAGACGTGAAAGTCGGCACCGGCGTGCGCGCTCGTATTGTCGCTGCGACCTGAGGGGGTGTCGGCAACGACGGCGGCCCGAGGCCGCAACCGACGAGGGCGAGACTCAATAGCCCGACCAGCGGCCCCAACCCGGCCCTCACCCCGCCGAGCGGGGCGCGCGCAGCCCCCCGACCGCCTCTCCCGAAGTGGACCAGCCCACTTCGGGAGAGGG
>JACQED010000593.1 GCA_016200785.1 Chloroflexota bacterium | reverse complement strand
CCTTTGAAGACTTCTGGAATTATCGGGTCGGCGAACCTCTCTTGGATTTCGCCTATACCGCGTTCGGTTACGCCGTTCGTTTGACAGCGAACGATCGGAGAGTCTTGGACGCCGGGAGACTTTCCGCTCCGCGCTTTGGCGCGACCCAGCCTCTCCCCGACAATCTAGCGATTGAGCTGACCCTGATCGTTGTTCCCACATTGCCGGATGCGCCGGTGCCGAGCGATCTCGCCTCGGGCATTCAAACGTTCGGCGTCGGCGATGTCTTGTGGCAGGCCGCGCCGCCGTGGCTGCACGCGATGGCGAACATCCGCGAACGGCGGGCCTGCGCGGCTCTGTCGCCGGCGCTGGCCGCTGAACCCCGTCTCGTTAGCCGTTACATTCTGGATCGCTTCGTGAACAACATGGCGCTGCGCGAGGGCCTCGGGCAATTGCACGCAACGTGCGTCGTGAAGGGCGACTGCGCTTTGCTGTTGATCGCGCCGCACGGCACGGGGAAATCCACTACCGCGTTTCACTTGCTCAACACGGGCTACCAATTGATGGCCGATTCGCTTGTCTACGTCCGAAGGCGGGGTGATGTACTCGAATTGATGGGCTATCCCACGGGCGAAGGCAGGCTGACGGCAGAGATGGAAGCGAGGTTCCCTCATCTGCGCGGCCAGGCCGCAGAAATCACCGTGCATGGCGTGCGTAAGAACGTCGTGGATTTGCGCGAGGTCGTGCCGGACAAAATCACTGAGAGTTCCCTCCGGCCCGGCAGGGTCGTCCTATGCCTCGTCGAGAGAGACGGCGCCGGGCAGACGCGCGCCGAGCGGCTGTCAGCCGACGATACGCTGAGGCGCCTCCTGCCCGACACGCTTTACCTGGACGATCTGACCGCAATGGCCGCTTCGCTTGAATGCGTGCGCCGCCTCGTCGAACGCGCCCAATGCTGGCGGCTGACGCTCGGCGCTGACCCGGTTGAACTTGTGAGGGCGATTGAAGGTTTATGACCGCAGGAGGGAACCGGCGTATGCCCGCCCGCGATCGAGGAAGTGCCGTGCGTAGAGCGAAATGCCGAAGGCGCGCACCGGCGAGTGATATTGTTCGCTGAGCGCATTGACGGGCGGCAAGAGGGCAAAGCGTACGACACCCATTTTCTCAGCCAGCGATTGGGCTGCGGCGAAGGTGAGAAAATAATCCTGCCCGAGATCGGGTTGGCGATAATCCATCCCCAGCAAATCCGCGGCGGCATTTTGCTCCGCCCATTGGCGCAACTGGAACGGTGTAGATGCCCGGAGGCGCGTTACCACATCGGGCGGCGGAAATGGAGCATCCACAAGGGCGTGCGCCGTGCAGATCGAGATGTAAGCGAACCGCGCGACGCCCGCCGAATGGCTCGCGCGTAAGACGCGATCCCAATCGAGGCTGTTGCCGAACCGGCGCATGAACAACGCCACATCGAGCAACTGCCCCACCCTCGCCTCGCGCTCGACCAGGTGCGTCGCCAAATGAACACACAAATGCAAGAAACTATCTTCGGCTGACAACACACGGATGGTAGCGTTGTCGAGCGTGGTCGTTCGACTGCGCGGCCATAGGTCGTCGAGCGGGCGGACGTTCAGGCCGCGCCACTGCGTATCCCACAGTGCCACGTGCAATTCAACGGGGCGCGGCTGAGCGGGATCGAAAAGATAGCCGCGACGCTTGAAGCCGTTCAAGCGCCACACCGAGGGCAGGTGCTTGTTGTTGTAAGCGTGGGCTTTGACGGGAACGCGCTCGAAGCCGCGCGCCATCAACTCGGCGAGGCCCGCCTGCGCGCGATCCTCGGGCACTAGGAAATCAAAATCGTACAGCACCCTCAACGCCGGATCGGCGTACAGCGCATCAATCAACGGCACGCCCTTGAGAACGATCGCGGGCGCATCGGCTGCCGCCAGCAGATTCCAGACTTCGATCAGTTCCTGGCGCGCGTCGGCATTGCGAGTCGTATTGTCGCGGTAGGCGATTTCCATCCGCGCGCGCGCGTTCTCCGGGATCGACGCATCCGCCTGAAGCGAACGCCACG
The DNA here is from genome assembly GCA_016200785.1 of Chloroflexota bacterium. Taxonomy (GTDB): domain Bacteria; phylum Chloroflexota; class Anaerolineae; order Anaerolineales; family JACQED01; genus JACQED01. The sequence goes on along the minus strand of JACQED010000593.1, from coordinate 856 downwards.
TGTGGTGCAGCAAAGGTGTGAGGCCGTGTCCGTCGGCGAGATACAGCGCGTCGCCCCAATCGAGATCGGGCGAGGCCAGCGAATCGCGGATCGCGCCCGCGTCGGGATCGAGGCGCACACTGGCGCGGATTAGTGCAAGGGTCGCGGAGCGTCGGCGCGAGTCAATCATCCAATCCCAAGACTTGCCTCTCAAGCGGATTCATCTTCGCCTGGATTTCGGGAGACAAGGCTTCTTTCTGATTGAGGCGTTGGGGGTGATCGGCGCGAATGTAGTGCGCGAGGATGGCGCGGCGCGGAACGTCGGTCGCGTTCGCCCCGCCCGTGTGCCAGCAGTGACCGTTGAAGACGAGCACATCGCCGGCCTTGCCCTCGACGACGACTTCGTTGGGTTGAGTCGCGGTCACGTCGGCCAGGGCTTCTTTCGGGAGTTTGTCACTGCGATGCGTGCCGGGGATGATGCGGGTGGAACCGTTGAGGCGCGTGTAATCGTCAAGCATCCAGATCGCGGTGCAAACGTAGTAGCCGGTTTCGTCCACCTTTCCCCCGTGATCGCTATCGGAGTGGAACGGCATCCGGGGATCGGTGTGCGGGGGAACGTCGCGCGCATTCAACATGCTCAGACGAACAAACGGCCCGATCACTGCTCGCACCACTTCCAGCACTTCGGGATGAGCGATGATCAGGCGGAACTCACCTCCTTTGTTGACGAGGTTTGCCAATCGTCGCGCGCCATTCTCGATGTAATTCTCTCCGCCCGCCTGCTCGCCCTCTTCAGACCACAGCATCTCGACTCTCTGGACGAGTCGGGTGCGCTGTTCCTCTGACAGCAGGCCCCGCAAAACAACGAAACCGTCGG
>JACQED010000592.1 GCA_016200785.1 Chloroflexota bacterium | reverse complement strand
GTCCATCGAGGGCGGCGCGCGAGCGGGCATGGTCGCGCCGGACGACACGACTTTCGAATATCTCGCCGGACGCGAGTACGCGCCGACGGGTGAAGATTGGGATCGCGCCGTGGCGCGCTGGCGGAAATTGCCGACGGACGAGGGCGGGGTTTACGACAGCGCGGTGACTCTGGATGCCTCGGCGCTGGAACCGATGATCACCTACGGAACGAATCCGGGCATGGGAATGCCGATCACTGGCCTCGTGCCCGATCCGGCGAAACTCAACGGCGACTCCGGCCAGCGGGCCGCGCTTGAAAAAGCACTGACCTACATGGGCCTTCAACCCGGCCAACCTCTCCTCGGCCGTCCGGTTGACGTTGTCTTCATCGGCAGTTGCACTAACTCGCGCGTCTCCGATCTGCGCCTCGCGGCTAATTTGCTAAAGGGCCGCAAAATCGCACCGAACTTGCGCGTTCTGGTCGTGGCCGGCTCGCAAGAGGTCAAGAAGCAGGCCGAGGCCGAGGGTCTGGATCGCGTTTTCAAAGAGGCCGGGGCTGAATGGCGTGAGGCGGGGTGCAGTATGTGTATCGCGATGAACGGCGATCAACTCGAGCCGGGCCAATACGCAGTGAGCACCAGCAATCGCAACTTCGAGGGACGGCAAGGGAAGGGCGGTCGCACCTTCCTTGCCAGTCCGTTGACTGCGGCGGCGACGGCGCTTACCGGGAAGATTACCGACGTGAGGACTCTTCTGATGAACTGACGGGGTGACAAGGTGAAGGTGTGACAAGGTGTGCCTGACATTCACCGCGTCACCTTGTCACCCACTCACCTTGTCAGAATTTCTACATGCCTCAATTCACAACCCTCACCTCTCGCACCATTGCACTCCCGCGCAATGACGTTGACACGGATCAAATCATCCCGGCCCGCTTTCTGAAAGCGACCGATAAAGCGGGGATGGGCGATTATCTGTTTGCCGATTGGCGGTACAACGCCGACGGCTCGCCCAAATCCGATTTCGTGCTGAACCAGCCAGAAGCCCAGGACGCGCAGATTCTTCTCGCGGGCGACAACTTCGGTTGCGGCAGTTCGCGCGAGCACGCGCCGTGGGCACTGACCGGCTTCGGCTTCCGCGCCGTCATCGCCACTTCGTTCGCCGACATTTTCCGCAACAATGCGCTGAAGAACGGCCTGCTTCCGATCGTCGTTGACAAACAAACACACGCCGATCTTCTTGATCTTCTCGAAGAAGCGCCGAACGCCGAACTCGCCGTTGACCTCGCCACGCAGACTCTCACACTGCCCGATAGTCGGGCGGTTGAGTTTCCGATTGACGGCTTTTCAAAAACCTGCCTGCTGAATGGCGTGGACGAACTGGGATATATTTTGACCTTCGCCGATCAAATCGCCGAGTACGAAAGGAGCGGGAACTAAAGGCAATCAGGAAACAAGGGAACTGTGTGGAGTTCTCGGATTTCCCTTAGTTCCCCAAGTTCCCGGACTTCCCATGATTCAAATTTACGACACAACCCTCCGCGACGGCACTCAGCGCGAAGGCATTTCGCTTTCGTGCGACGACAAACTCCGCATCGCCCGCAAGTTGGACGACCTTGGCGTGGCGTTCATCGAGGGCGGCTGGCCGGGGTCGAACCCGAAGGACGCGGAATTCTTCGACCGCGCGCAGTCGCTAGACCTCAAGCACGCGCTGCTCGCCGCCTTTGGCTCGACCTGCCGCGTGGGGGGCGGGCCGGACGACGATGCCAACATCCGCGCCCTGCTCGACGCGCGCACGCCCGTCTGCACCGTCGTCGGAAAAACGTGGACACTGCACGTGACCGAAGTTCTGCGCACGACATACGACGACAACCTGCGCCTCATTGAGCAAAGTCTGGCCTATCTCCGGGCGCAGGGCCGCCGCGCGATCTACGATGGCGAGCATTTTTTTGACGGCTACAGAGCCGATCGCGAGTACGCGCTGGAAACACTCCGGGCGGCGATCCGAGGCGGGGCGGAGACGGTGGTGCTGTGTGACACCAACGGCGGCACGATGCCGTGGGAACTCGCGGAGATCGTTCGCGCGGTGAAGGCGGCGCTCGATCATCCGCTCGGCATTCACACGCATAACGACGGCGAGTGCGCGGTGGCGAATTCGCTGGCCGGAATCCGTGAGGGATGCATTCAGGTGCAGGGCACGATCAACGGCTACGGCGAACGATGCGGCAACGCCAACTTGTGCTCGATCATCCCCGACCTTGAACTCAAGTTGGGCGTGAAGTGTCTGCCCGACGGTCACCTGCCGAAATTGCACGAGGTCGCCCACTTCGTGGCCGAGGTCGCGAATCTCGCGCCCGACGAGCATCTCGCCTACGTCGGCAAGTCGGCGTTCGCGCACAAAGGCGGCATTCACGTCGCGGCGATGAGGCGCGACGTGCGGAGTTATCAACACGTTGACCCGGCGCGGGTCGGTAACGAAATGCGCGTCGTCGTCTCTGAACTATCGGGACGCGGCAATCTGATGAGCAAGGCCGAGGAGTACGGGCTTGACGCCTTCGGTGGCGGCCAAGAAGTGGCCGATGTGTTGAACGAGATTAAAATCCTCGAAGCGCGCGGCTTCTCGTTCGAGGCCGCCGAAGCGTCGGTGGCGATGATGATGCGCCGGCAGCAGCCGGGCTACGCTCCGCCGTTCGAGCTGGTTGATTTTTCGGTGCTCGTCGAGCATCGGCAGGGGCGCGGCTTGCTGGCCGAGGCAACCGTCAAAGTGCGCGTCAACGGCGAGGTCGTTCACACCGCCGCCGAGGGCAACGGCCCGGTGAACGCGCTTGACGCCGCGCTCCGCAAGGCGCTCACACCCGCCTATCCCGCGCTGGCAAATTTCCATCTGGCCGATTACAAAGTTCGCATCCTCGACGGCGACAACGGCACCGCTGCGACAACGCGCGTGCTGATTGACACGCAGAATGGACTGAAACGCTGGAGCACCGTCGGCGCGTCGGCGAATATTATTGAGGCGAGTTGGCGCGCGCTGGCGGACAGTGTGGAGTACGGGTTGACTGCGGCGCAGCCTTGACATGGTGAGAGGGTGAGAGGGTGAGTGGGTGAGTGGGTGATCGATCACCCGTTCACCCTCTCACCCATTCACCCTTTCGTGGTGCGGAGATGCACTTGAAATCAAACATCGTCCTCCTCCCCGGCGACGGCATCGGCCCTGAAGTGGTGGTCGAAGGTCGTCGTGTTCTCGAAATGGTCGGATCGAAGTTCGGCCACACCCTCACTTTTTCCGAGCATCTCATCGGCGGGTGTTCGATTGACGCGCACGGCACGGCGCTCACCGAGGAGACGATCGCCGCGTGCAAATCGGCTGACGCCGTTCTGCTCGGCGCGGTCGGCGGGCCGAAGTGGGACGATCCTGCCGCGTCAGTCCGTCCCGAGCAAGGATTGCTCGGACTGCGCAAATCACTCGGCCTCTTTGCCAATCTCCGCCCGGCCAAGACGCACCCCTCGCTCGTTCACACGTCGCCCCTCAAGCCTGAGCGGCTGGCCGGAGTCGACGTCCTGGTAGTGCGCGAACTGACGGGCGGCCTGTACTTCGGCCAGCCGCGCTTGCGAGAGAAGGTCAACGGCCACATTCGCGCGGTGGACACGCTTGAATATCACGACTACGAGATTCGCCGGGTGGTCGAACTCGCGTTTCGACTTGCGTTGGGTCGCCGCCAAAAGGTAACGTCGGTGGACAAAGCCAACATTCTCGAAACATCGCGGCTGTGGCGGCAGACGGCAACAGCCATCGGCGCGGAGCACGAGAACGTCGTGCTCGACCACATGTTGGTGGACACGGCTTCCATGCGCCTCGTCACTCATCCCGCGAGTTTCGACGTGTTGGTAACTGAGAACATGTTCGGCGACATCTTAACCGACGAGGCCTCCGTGCTCGTCGGATCGATGGGGATGCTCCCGTCGGCCTCGCTCGGCGAAAGCGGCCCCGGCATGTATGAACCTGTTCACGGTTCCGCGCCCGACATCGCCGGCAAAGGTATCGCGAACCCGCTTGGCACGATCCTGAGTTGCGCGCTCTTGTTGCGCTATTCACTGCGACTCGAAACCGAAGCCGCCGCGCTTGAAACAGCCGTCGATCGCGTATTGACCGAAGGCTGCCGCACCGCCGACATCGCGGCCGGCGACGACCCTCGCCTGACCACGCGGCAGATGGCCGACGAGATCATGGCTCGTCTGTAGGTGATGCTCCCTTATTTCCCGGTTTCCTACAGTTCCCTTTTCGCAAGGAGGAGAAGACCCGATGCAAGCAAAATACACCTGGCTTAACGGCTCGCTCGTGCCGACCGAGCAAGCCACCGTGCCCTTCCTCACCAACGCGCTCCACTACGGCACGGCGGTGTTCGAGGGCATTCGCAGTTACGGCACCGATCGCGGCCCGGCCGTCTTCCGATTGCGGGAGCACGCCGAGCGCCTCGCACGGTCGGCGGCTGTTCTCGGCGTCCGCAATCTGCCATATTCGCCGGAGCAGATCGCCGACGCCATCCGCGAAACCGTCGCGGCCAACGGCTTCGCCGAGTGCTACATTCGTCCGCTGATCTACCTCGCGGCCGGGGGATTCAATCTCAACGTGGACGGTGCGGAGGTCGGCTTCGGCGTGGCCGTGTGGGAATGGACGCTGTACCTCGGCGCGGAGGCGTTGGAGCGCGGCATTCGCGCCAACGTGGCCTCGTTCACTCGCCATCACCCGAACGTGATGATGACGAAAGCGAAAATTTCCGGCAACTACGCCAACTCGGTGCTGGCCCGAACCGAGAGTCTGCGGCTCGGCTTCGACGAGGCGATCATGCTCGACCCTTACGGCTTTGTGGCCGAATGCACCGGCGAGAATCTTTTCATCGTCCGGCGCGGCCAGATCGTGACGCGATTCAGTTGGCCGGCGATCTGGGCTACGAAGTGGTCGAGGAACAGATTTCGCGCGATCAACTTTACATCGCCGACGAAGTGTTCGTCAGCGGCACGGCCGCCGAAGTGATCGGTCTGCGCGAGATTGACTTCCGGCAGATCGGCCCCGGCGTGAGCGGCCCGGTCACCCGCGCCCTCCAGCGCGCCTATTCCGACGTCATTCACGGTCGCGGCCCGCGCTCGGCCGAGTGGCTTGACTACGTGAATGTTCCGGTAACTCTGCCAGTCCGTGAGGTGGTATCAGCTTGATTGCTGAATGTGGATTGCTGATTGCTGATTGAGGTATTTTGTCGGTAAGCCAATCAGCAGTCAGCAATCGGAAATCCGCAATCACAATGCGAGTCGCATTCCAAGGCGAACCCGGCGCTTACAGCGAGGCCGCCGCGCTGGAACATTTCGGCGGGGAGACGGCCACTGTCCCCTGCGAGACGTTCGACGAAGTTTTCGCGCGGGTCGAAGGTGGCGAGTGCGATCGCGGCCTCGTCCCGATTGAGAACACACTCGCCGGAAGCATTCATCGCAATTACGATTTGCTGATGCGCCACGCGCTTCACACTGTGGGGGAGCATCACCTGCGCGTTCATCACTGTCTCATCGCGCATCCGGGCGTGGAGATGAGCGCGATCCGCGCGGTGTACTCTCACCCGCAGGCCCTCGCCCAGTGCGAGCATTATCTCGTCGGCTTCAACGGCGGCGTCGAGCGCATTCCGACCCACGACACAGCGGGCAGTGTCAGAATCATCCGCGAGGCGGGCAGGCGCGACGCGGCGGCGATTGCTTCGCGCCGCGCCGCCGAAGTGCACGGGATGACGATCCTGCAAGAGGGCATCGAGGACGACGAGGCCAACTTCACGCGCTTCCTGGCTCTCGCGCGCGAACCCGTGACTCCGCAAACCGACTCGAAGACGTCCATCGTCTTCACCCTCGCCAACTCGCCCGGCGTTCTCTTCCGCGCCCTGAGCGTGTTCGCCCTGCGCGATATTGACCTGACGAAAATCGAATCGCGCCCGCTGGTCGGCAAGCCGTGGGAATACTATTTCTACGTTGACTTCGCCGGCAGCATCGCCGAGCCGCGCGTCGCCCGCGCCCTCGACCACCTCGCCGAACTCGCGCCGATGCTCAGAGTGTTTGGGTCGTATCCGAGGCACCGGTGGCGGTGAGGGGAAACTTCAAACTCCAAAACTCAAATTCCGAAACTCAAACTCCAAAACTCAAACTCCAAATTCCAAAGTCACCCCGCTTGTCTTTCTCCCCGGCTCGTGCTACATTTCTGCCTGCATGATGCGCGCTCTGACGAAACTCCGCCCCGGCCAGCCGGGCACAAAGAAACTGCTTGGCCAGCACAACAGAAGCAGCTCTGAATCATTCGCCGCGATCGGGCGATGGAACTAGAGCTGCCTGATCGGATCGTGGACGAAAGTTTTTGATAGTAGAAAGTTCAGGAAGTTCCTGCTATTGGAAATTTCATTCTGATAGTAGAAATGTCGTCGGCTCAAGTAATAGTTAGGTTGTTTGCTATGTCGCCAGAAGAACTTGTAATTGGCGAGCTTTATCAACATCCTATTCACGGCATCGTTAAGTACGTCGGCCAGAAAATATATAGGGGTTGCGCTGAGTGTGAGTTTTGGGAAGATACATGGCGGCTATTACACCGGCTTGACTCCAAAGACTTACAAAGAAAAGGACAAGTACACCATGTGAAACACAGGGAGCACCATGGCCAAGGCCAGCGAGATTCCACAGACCCAGACCCACCAACTACCAACTATTCGCCTTCCAGTAGTGTTATGAGGAGAAGAAAATGAAGAAAACAACGTATCTGACTGTCAGTGTTGTCTTGGCGTTGAGCATGTTGCTCGCCGCCTGTGGTGGGGACGCCTCCGTCGCCACAAATGTTCCTGCCGCTACAGATGTTCCTGTCGCTACAGATGTCCCCGCTACCGAGCCTGTGGACTCTGGCAACGTAGTCCCTACGGAGGTGCCCACCGTAACGCCGCCACTAGATCCGGCCACGATTGGGGACGTGGATACGGGTTTTCGGCCCGAGACGGACGGGTTCTCCATTGAAAATTATGGCGGGGAGGTCTACACCCCAACTGGCGAAATGTTCCAGGTGACCAACATGACTTCGGTTGAAATGCGCCGCATGTTCGGCGATGTCGTCTGCGCCGCGCAACCCGAGAGCGATGGGACTTGTGTGCTCACTCCGCCCGCTAGCCAGTGGATGGAGCAGAACAACTCCGACATGAGTGGCGGCCACTGTGAAGGCTTTGCCGTTCTCAGCCAGCTGATCTACGACGGCAAAGTGGACCCCAACCAGTTCGGCGCGGCGAGCACGTTTGACCTGCAAATCCCAGACAACGAAGCCCTTCAGCGCGAAATAGCCTACTGGTGGGCTACCCAAGGACCTGTGAGGGACCCTGGTACACAACGTTTGGCCCCCAAAGACGCCATCGACTACCTGAAAATAGAATACTCCAATAATCCCAAGAACCTGATCAGCCTCGGCATTTCTAAGGAAGATGGGACCGGCGGACATGCCATTACTGCTTATGGTGTGCAGGAACAGGGCAATGGCGTTTACTGGATTATGGTCTACGATAACAACTACCCCGGCCAGGAACGACATATGACCGTGGACACCAACGCCAATACTTGGGAATACGAAGCCTCCATCAATCCGTCGGTTGAGCCTGACCTTTATAAAGGTAGCCCAGACAATCCTCTTCAACTCACCCCTGACCAATCGCGTTTGACCGTGTTCCCCTGTGATTTCTGCAATGGAACCAGTAGCGGGAGCCAGGGTGGTAACGGATTGTCCGCTCCTGCGCCGCGATTCAACGAAATCTTTACTGAAGGCTATGTCAATGTTGAGTTACAGGACGATAAGGGCCGCAAAATCGGTTACGACGAAAATGGAAAGTTCGTCAACGAGATTACCGAAGCGAAGATACAGCCCATCCACAACGGAACGCTGAGCGAAGTGGCACCCGTCATTAATATGCCGGTTGGGATGGACTTCACCGCCTACATCTGGGGCGATGACAAAGCCGCCGAAATCCCCGCCTCGCTCGTGATGATTGGCAAGGGCTTCTACATCGGCATAGACGGCCTGGCCATGGCCCCCGGCCAGGAAGACCAACTGTTTGTAGACGGTGGAGGCGACGCCATCAATTACAAAACCGACGCCGAGGAAAGCCCGGATATTATCGTGGGGATCGAGAAGCCCGGCGCCGATTTTGAATTAGCGCTAAAAGCGGTGAAAGCGTCCAAAGGCACCGACATCTCCGTGGTTTTCGACCAAAAGGAAGATGTCTTTGCCTTCCAGACCACCTCCGATGCCCAGGCGCAGTTCAGCATCTCGATCACGCGCTATGATACGAACGGCGACGAAGAAACCTTCGACACCGGCGATACCCCCATCCAGATTGATCCCGAAAAACTGATGTATTTCTACTTTGGCAAGTGGGAAGGTCAGGGCAGTAACCTGGAAGTCGGCTACGATGAGAACGGCAATGGCAATATCGAAGACAGCGAAATAACCAACATGGCCGACGCCAAGTAACACTAACGGCAAAAAAGCTAGAAACCTGGTTGCCGTCGGGTTGCCTGCGGTATATCCGGTGGTGACCGGAGTAGTGTGGTGTTGTCTATTCCTGACTCAACTTAACGCAACCTACCGATGAATTGCAGTGTCAAGAGGGAATTCCTGGGTTGTCGGGTGCGGCGCGGCGGAGAGAAGAAACGCCCCCGACTACTCGCCCTCTTCAACTCTCAACACCGTATACAGACTCAATTCACCTGTGCGTCCATCGGCCCGCCACATTTCCAGCACCTCACAGCCCGCCGCCCGCGCCAGTTCGCGCAACTCCGTTTCGCCGAGCGCGCAAACGTACCTCAGCCCCTCGCCGCCCCGCTTCCAATCCAGCAGGTAGTCGGCCTCTTCCACATCACTCGAAGTCAACCCAATTCGACTCCACGGCGCAATCTTGCGCTTCAAGCGCTCGTCGCTCAAGAATTGCCATGTCGAAACGACGGCCAGCCCGCCCGGTTTCAGCCGTGAGATGATCTGGCGCATCAGTCGAATTCGTCGGCGCGCGCCGGGGATGTGGTGAAACACGGCGAAGGCAAGGGCGGCGTCGAAAGATTGCCGGGGCAATTGGCCTGTCCAATCACGCCGAGAAATGTCGGCCTTGATGAACGTCGCGCGCAGAGAAGTCAGTTCACGTGCCCGGGCCAGTTCGATGAGTCGCTCGCTGAAATCTACGCCGATGTATCTTCCCGCCCAGCCCATCTTCGCCAACGCTTGGGCGACGCGCCCATCGCCACAGCCGATGTCAAGAATCGATCGGCAGTTCGCGATCTCCGCAAGCGCTCGCCGGATGCCCGGCTGAATCGCCGCCCGCGACTCGGCAAACTCCGCCGCGAAAGTCTGGTAGAATGCCGCGTTGAGCCGGATGAGACGGCGGGTGACTTGTGGCTTCATCGGACTCGATTATACTGGTAAGTGGTAACTGGTAATTGGCCGGCAGGTACCAACTACTGTAGGAGTTACGCAGTTGACCCGGCGAGCTTAACCACAAAGCCACAAAGACACGAAGA